>PSRF01000204.1 GCA_003175865.1 Blastocatellia bacterium | reverse complement strand
TCTTCCCTGCCAAAAGGAATCGCACTCGAACCACTGCTTCGCGTCGTTGAGCTCGGGATGGATGTTTGTGCTCTTCGAGCTGGAGCAAACAAGGGCGGCCATAGTGAACAGTCTGACGAACTCACCGGTACGAGTCTGATGCCTGGTTTTATTCATTCAAGTCCGGCAATGACACAACTCGTCGAGGAAGTTCACAAGATCCGATCCTCAGATGTGACGGTGTTGGTAACAGGCGAGTCGGGCACTGGAAAGGAACTGGTCGCTCGCGCAATTCACGCAATCTCTTCGCGACGCGCAAAAGTGTTTGTTCCTTTTAACTGCACAGCCGTACCCAAAGAGTTGTCGGAAGGTTATCTGTTTGGTTATCGACGTGGTGCATTCACGGGTGCTGTGAATGACTCACCTGGTGTAATTCGAACAGCGGCTGGTGGAACCTTGTTTCTCGATGAAGTGGGCGACCTGCCACTCGATGTACAACCTAAACTTCTACGGTTCCTCCAGGAAGGCGAGATTCAACCACTCGGCGAACAGCGACCAACCAAAGTTGATGTACGCATCATTGCTGCAACAAACACGGACCTTGAAGAGATGGTTTCGCAGGGACGCTTCCGAGAAGATTTGTACTATCGCTTAAATGTAATTCGTTTGCGCGTGCCGCCACTGCGAGAACGTCGTTCAGAAATTCCTACCATCGTCAATTACTACATCAATCACTACTCTGCGAAGTTTGGGCGCAAAGATATCCAAATTACTCCGCAGGCGGTGGATCTGTTAATGGTCAGTGATTGGCCAGGCAATGTCCGACAACTTTGCAACGAGATTCAGCGTACTGTTGCTCGCGCCGAAGACGGAGCGATCATTGGACCGGAACAACTATCACCCGAACTCAAACGTACTTCTTCTCCAACCGCACCGTCAGCGGCGTCGATTGCATCGATGCCTGCACCAAACATTCAATCGACTGGTGGTACGTTGGCCGACGCACTTGCAGAAGTCGAACGTCGTATGATCGCGGACGCACTTCGTCGTCACAACGGAAACATCTCACGCGCCGCACGCGAGCTTGGCTTAACGCGTCGTGGTCTTTACCTGAAGCTTGAGCGCCACGACCTCAGCGCGAGCGCTTAGTCCGATTCACTGGCTGAACGACTCCTTGGATGCTGGTATTGCTCCAGCTCCTCTGCTTTGTAATCGTCGGTTCTCTTACACTCCGGACAGGTCCAGTTGTAAGTTGCTCTGGGTTTCAACTTGCCCTTCGTCAAATCATGAAAGAGTGAGAACCTCTCATGACAGTAATGACACTGGACGATTAAGTACCATTCGCCAGGTACGTAGTCGGCAGATTTCACGATTAAACTCCAAATCGGGCGGCGTATTTAGTTGTGCTGAGGAAGTAAGGTCAGAACAGAAGCGCAGCGACTGCTTTCATCCGAGTTGTAAGGCGCTACTTCCACTTCAGTCCGAACTGAGAGGGCAAGAATACGAATTCAAGGAGACTATTGACCCTGAGTTCGTTCCGGGATTATAAGAGCTGTCAGCGGAAGTTGTCATTCTCACGGCTAAGAACAGAAGGATCATGCGCACTCTAACCCCCGGAGAGTGGTATTTACGGTTCACCTGCAACAATTGCAGAACCAAACAAATACTGTTTCCCGATCTGTCGCAGGGCCAGGCGGAAATTCGAGCGACATACGTTGTGGAATGTCCCGATTGCCGTCATAAAGCATCGTACGACAGTGATGAGATCGAACGTTATCAACATCCGCCCGACGCCAAAGTCTAAAGCGTTCGGCGCGCTGCAATCTCCTGCGCAATTCCGCTTATCTTATCAATGTCAAAAGGCTTGGCGACCACCCAATCGGCTTGAACGGCGTTTCGGGTGTCCACGCTGATGGCGTCAGCCCAACCGCTCACGATAGCCAGCGGCACTGTCTTCGAACGCTCGCGAATAGCGGTTACCAGCTCCCAGCCCGTCATCTCAGGCATGCCAATGTCGGTGAAGACTGCATCGATCCAGTCCTGCTCGCGATCAAAGATTTCTAGTGCTGCTTCACCGCTCTCGGCTTCGAGCACCTCGCAACCCTCAGCTTGGAGTGCTTCGATCAAGACTTCGCGTACTGGTGTTTCGTCATCGACGACTAGCACCCGTGGCTTGTCTTCGCGACGGTTCGTCTTGGTGTCGACGGTTGTGGCAGTTGCGGCACGCGAAACTGTGCGTGCGACTTTTGGCAATGAAATTTTGAATGTCGTGCCGCGAGCTGGTTCGCTTTCGACGTCGATCGTTCCATCGTGACGTCGGACGATACCGAAACTGACGGCGAGGCCCATTCCCGTACCTTTTCGGCCTTTCGTCGTAAAGAACGGATCAAATAGGCGCGACTTCACTTCGGGCGACATTCCCATTCCCGAATCACCGATGTTGACCACGACGCGGTCGCGGGACTCTTGCGCGAAGAGTCGAATCTCGCCGCCTTCGGGCATCGCGTCGATCGCGTTAAAGATCATGTTCACTAAAACTTCGCGCAGCTCGACTGGGTCGCCTTTGACGAGTGCTTCGCAGTCGGCGACGAGTGCGAAGCGAATTGGCGGTAGTTCGTTGCGGACTTCCCACCGGGAGCGCGTCATTTCGCAGGCGTCTTTCAAGAGGTCGGCGACAGCAAGAGTTTCGAATTCACGGCTCGGACGCTGACGAGCGAAGTCCTGTATGCGACGAATGATCTGCGCACCATCTTCAGCGCTCTTAATGATCAACTCAAGGCCAGCCTGGATTTTCACAGGATCGTTGGAGCGCAGTAGGAGTTGAGCACGGCCGAGGATTCCGGTGAGTGTGTTGTTGACGTTGTGTGCGACGCCGAATGAGAGTTCGCCGAGCGCGGCCATCTTGTCGGCCATTGCCTTCTGTTCGCGTTGTGCTTCATGACGTGTGTGAGCCTCGGCAATCATGTCGAGACACTTGCGCAGTCGTTCACGCGTAGCTTGTTGTTGTGAGTTGGCGAGGAGTTGGTTGGCTTGTGCACCGATCTCCCTCCGCTCATCATCCGCAAGCTGCTCGCACATTTCTTCAATGAGTATTAGAAGAGCGCGACCTGCAGCTTCGTAATCCTCACATCTCTCGGCGACTCGTTGTGCGCGCTCGAAATTGGGCTTCGCCTCGTGTTTACGCCCGAGTTTGCAAAGCACGATTGCCTTAGTGATTAAGGACTCTGCCAGAAATGCATCTTCACCGCTTGTTTCCAATGTGTCCACCGAAAGATTGATGGAACGCTCAGCAAGATCATACTTTCCAGAGGATAAATAGAGTTGAGCCAAGGTTTCATCAACTTGTGCTCGTCGAACATTATCTTGAAGCAGTTCAAAGAGGCTTCGTGCGCGTACCAGATGTAGACAAGCCTCGTCGAATCTGGTCATTGTAGATAGCAAACATCCGTAATTATTTTCGACGATTGCCGCGTAACGATGATTATCGATCTCCTTAAAATGTCTGAGAGCCTCACGATAGTGCCCTAAAGCTCTCTCAAATGACCGACGTCGGTTCTCTGCGATACCCTGCTCTTTTAGGCTATTTGCGAATTCAAGGTGAAGTCTGCCTTGGAGCCAGCTTCCGCTTTCCTCTAGGAGGGTCGTCGCTTCTTCTATTAGAGCTACCGCTTCGTGAAACCGTCCGGCAAATCTCTCTACAACCGCCAAACGGATTAGTCCGATGCCTCTAAGTTCATGATTCTCTGGAGAGAGCTCACCTAGCGCACGGCGAAGGGTTAGCCGAGCTAGATCAAAGTGCCCCTGATGATAGTAGCAACACGCTAATTCTATTCTTCCTTCCGACGCTCGAACCGTTTCCCCGATCTGTTCGAATATTGCGATCGCACCATTCAGAAGGGCTTCAGCTGGTTTCCTGCCTCCGGATATCTTCTTGGAGCTTGCCACCCATCCGCACAGCGTTCCCGCAACAAGAAGAAGTTCTGCGGAGGCTTCGGGCGTGAGTCCGTTTTGACGTGGCCATTCGCCAAGTGCCCACCAATGTTGCAGCGCGCCACATCCCTGTTCATACTCTCCAGCCTCCAACCTCTCTCGAGCAATAGCACAACAAGCAAGAACCTGTTCGCTAGGTGAAAGACTCTGAGGGTGGAATGTCCCAGGAATGATAGTTTCAGTCGGCATGATCTGCGAATTCGGCGGTGGCATTGATCTGCATACGAAGTAGCCACTGATACCGTGGTATCCACCAAGAGTGTGCGGTGCGTTATAGCCCTTAATCTCGGATAATCAAAGACTTAGGTTCTTGTGTAGCCTGAGCAAGCCGCGATCTTGTATATGCCCTACCCATCATCGGACGATACCCTCTTCGATGCAGAGTAAATACCGGAAGCTAATCGGTATAAAGGGTTTACAGGCATAATCCGGGTTTACAAAGCTTGTGGCATGCTTATTGAGAAAGGTGAGGCATCGATAGTTAGCGCGGATGGAGACAAACTTGACAGGTCAATCATCCACCCGCATAGCCCCAGTAAACAGAAGTTCACTAGGAGACACCATGAAAAACATCAAAATCGCAACTACGGTGCTTGCGTTCACCTTGTCGGTCTCAACCGTAAGCCTCGCTGGTACGATCACCGGCTCTAGGACAGCCGGAACCATCACAGGCTCAAGTGCAGGAACGATCACAGGCTCGAAAGCTGGAACGATCACTGGCTCCAAAGCTGGAACAATCACTGGCTCAAGTGCCGGGACAATCACCGGTTCCGGCCCCGCAGATTATCCTTCGAGCTCAACTAACGACGTAATTTCAAAGGCTCTTGAGCTAGTCGTTTCATTGGCTTGGTAATCTTTAGTTGGCGTCAACTTGAAATAGCCCGGTCAGCTTGACGAACAGACCACTCAAAGATCGGTCAAGAAGGAAGAATCTTCGCTTAGATCCGACCCCCCGTAATTATCGGGGCAACGGGTGTGCCGAAGAGTAGAGTTAGAGACAGGTTTTTTGGGAAGAAGGAGGGTTCAAATGAGAGAACGGAACCAGTGCAAAGGGTTCATATTCCCTACTCTTTTTTAATTGGTACGAAGGCTTAACGGATTCGCTCCAAAATCAACCGGATTGATTCCTGAGTGGACAGCTGTAAGTTGAGATCCAGCGATTTTGAAAGCCTTAGGCGTAGTTCGAGCACCTCGTTTCTATCAAGTTTCTCGATTAACTGATCGCCAATTATCAGCAATGTTTTCGCAAACCTTTCTGTGTCACCGCAGTGTTGTGCTATCTGAAGCGCACCCTGTAATACTCCCTTCGCTTCGTTGAAGCGATCTTGTCTACATAGAAGCAGGGCTCTAGTGTTTAGCGATTCGGCTAGCAGTGCTTCCTCATCTCCAGCTTCCAACGTTGAAATAGAACTTAAGATTGCTTTTTCAGCGTCGCTAAATTTTCCGAGCCGAATGTAGAGATGAGCTAACGTATCGTCGACTTGCGCTCTTCGAACGTTGTCCCCTAACTCGTCAAATCGATTCCGGGCATTTCTCAAGTGAGTCTCTGCTTCATTAAACCGATCGACACACAAAAGCAGGTATCCATAGTTGTTTTCAACTACTGCCGCGTATCTATGATTACCGACGGCGTCAAATTCATACAACGCCCGTAGAAAAAGGCGAGTTGCTTCTTCAAAGCATTCAGCTTTGCATTGTGAGACGGCTCGGTCCCTTAACACAGTAGCCA
>PSRF01000214.1 GCA_003175865.1 Blastocatellia bacterium | reverse complement strand
ATAAGCTTTAGCTTGTCGTCGTTGTCGATGAATTCAACTGCGCTGTTAAATGCAGCTAGGACGACGACAAGCTGAAGCTTATCGGACATTAAAAAGGGGCGGCCACTGAGTGCCGCCCCCTACAGTTATTAAGGAACAACGCTGATCTGATTATCCACTTCCTTAACGCCCTTGATTCGACGCACCGTTTTTTCTACCTGACTCTTAACTGCTTCACTCTTCACTTGCCCTACCAGAGTGACTTTGCCATTCATGACGGTCGCGGTGATGCCGAGCGATGAGAGTGATGGATCGTCAGCAAACTGCTTGTCGATCTTCATCTGAATCGTTGCGTCGTCATTAGGATTTTGAGTCGTAGCTGCGCCTCCTGACGCAGTTCCTGGTGAAATGATCACAGGTGCCGGAGCCGTCGCTGGAGGAGGTTGTTGCACGATCACCGGTGGCGGTTGCGCAGGCTGCTGGATAACAGTTGTAGGCGCAGGTTGTGTCGCCGCAACCGTATTCGCATTCTGATCAGCGTTTTGTTGATTACTCATCCAGAATAGGACCAGCATCGTTATCAGCGCGATCGCGATAACCACGAGCACACCAACCATTCCCGCTGAGATGCCGCTCCGGTCGGGACTTCTGACTGCGTGTGACTCCACCACCTCGCGTTTTTCACTTGGTGTTTCCACCACTACACGGCTTCTTCTCGCTTGCTCTTCATCATATGACATCGCTTGTCTCCAGTTGTTTGTTAATTAGTAACGACGTTAGTTAGTAATGTCGCCGATGTCGTCGGTGACGTGAATAGAGATAAGAACCGCCCGCCCCCGCGGCGGCTCCGATTGCTGCTCCGCGCCCGTGACCAACTGCACCACCTACTCCCGCACCGAGTGCCGTGCCGCTGGCTACTGTTCCGATAGTGCGCGTGCGTCCTTTGAAGTGACGTCGCGCTGCTTTGCGATTGAATGCATACATTCCGGCACCTCCGGCGCCAATCGCTGCGCCCTTAGCACCGCCCACCAGTGCACCAACGCCAGCTCCACCCGCGATGATCGCGGCTGTCCTGGCTTTTCTTCCAAACTTGGATTTGTGTCGATGTCTCGTCTGTGCATCAACGATCAATGCACTTTGCGCGAGCACGGCAAGACACAAAACAATCAAAATTAATCTCTTCATAATCGCCCCCTTGCAGTCATGGGAGATTGACCTTGAACCTAAGAGGCATACTGGCAACGGCTGTTCCTTGGGACGAAAATGCTGGAAAAGCGGAGGAAAATTGAAGGATCTAAGTTGATAGAGCTGATTCGGCGTGAGTTGAAAGTCGTACGGTTTTAATTCTCAACACGTTGGGATCAAGACAACTCCTTGGAGTGCGGCGGCCCTGCGCCGCTCTGTTATAGCGACAACTTGAGTCAGACGCGAGTCTCGCTATAACAAAGCGGCGCCGGGCCGCCGCACTCCAAGGAGTTGTGTTACGCTTACGATTACGCAAAATGACAACAGCCATTGTTCACCATCCAATCTTTCTCGAACACGACACTGGACCACATCATCCCGAAACACCTTCACGTTACAGCGTGGTGATGAATGCGTTGCGCGGCGACGCTGAACTGTGGTCCAAGTTGAAGGAAGTCGAAGCGCGGGAAGCGCCACGCGGCGATATTCAAGCGGCGCACACCCCACAACTTTATAAACTGATCGAACGCGTTGTGAGTGAAGGTACAGGTTATCTGGATGCAGACACGGTAGTCTCAATGTGTTCAATGGACGCTGCGAAACGTGCTGCGGGCGCGCCATGCCAGGCGATTGATCTGATCATGTCGGGTGAAGTGCGGAATGCGTTTGTGCCTGTGCGACCCCCCGGCCACCATGCGACCGCGGAACGTGCGATGGGTTTTTGTCTATTCAACAATGTCGCTGTTGCTGCACGTTACGCGCAACGCAAGTACAAAGAGATCGAACGAGTGGCGATCATTGACTGGGACGTACATCACGGTAACGGCACACAGGGAATCTTTTACGACGATCCATCAGTGTTCTTCTTCTCAGCTCATCAGTACCCGTGGTATCCCGGGACAGGTTCGCGAGGAGAGAAGGGAACTGGACGCGGTCTAGGTTACACGTTGAATCTTCCACTTCGAGCCGCAACGCCTGCCGAAGAACACAAACGTGGGATTGAGGCGGCGTTCGAAGAAATTAGCGCGAAGTTCCAACCAGATCTCATTATCATCTCCGCCGGTTTCGATTCACACACGCACGATCCACTCGGTCAACTAATGCTCGAAGACTTTGACTTTATCTCAATGACCCGTTCTATCAAGCAATGGGCCGACGAAACGTGCAACGGCAGAATTGTTTCGTGCCTTGAAGGTGGCTACAACCTGGAGACGCTGGGTGAGACGGTGAGGGTGCACGTTGAGGAATTGAGTAAATGATTGCTGAATGCTGATTTCTGATTGCTGATTGAAGAGATCGCGGCTTTCTATTTGCCGATTTTTCAATTGCTGATCTTGAATCCCGACCTTGCGGCTTTTCGCTTTTGGGCTCTGAACCTCAACAAACAGAAATCGGCAATCGCCAATTGGAAATCAGCAATCAGCAATCAACAATCGACAGTCCTCAGTGGCCCGTTTGACACACTTCACCCCCCTTTTTATGATCACCTCACATGCCTGCCAAGCAATCTGTAGCTGAAAACAACAAGCGCGAACGTGTCTTCTTAATCGACTCGATGTCGCACATTTTCCGCGCGTTTTACGCACCACTGCAAAACCGGGCGGCACCGCTCGCCACTTCACAGGGCCAGGTCACGCAGGCCGTCTACATCTTCACCAATATGCTTCTCAAACTTCTTCGTGAAGAGACACCTGACTACATCGCAGCAATTTTCGAATCACGCGAAAAGACGTTTCGACATGAAACATTTGCTGACTACAAAGCCAATCGTTTAGAGATGCCGGACGATCTTGCTTCGCAGATGCCTCTCATATTTCGACTGTGCGAAGTGCTCAACATTCCTGTCATCAACGCGCCTGGTTACGAAGCTGACGACGTGATCGGAACACTCTCTGAGAAGACCGCCGAGAAGAACCTGCAAGCTGTAGTTGTTTCAAACGACAAAGACATGTGCCAGCTGGTTCGCGATCCGTTGGTCATCGTCATGCGTCAGAACTCGCAGGTCGTAAAACGAAAAGAACCTGTGCCACCGGTCGAATGGTGTGATGAGGCTTGGGTCGAGAAGAAGTTTGGAGTTCCGGCCAACAAGCTTGTCGACTTGTTGGGACTGATGGGGGACTCGATCGACAACATTCCCGGTGCACCTGGCATTGGATCAAAGGGTGCAGTCAATATCATTCAGCAATTCGGTTCAATCGAAGCAGCACTTGCCGATTGGGAATCAGTCAAACATAAAACGTATCGCGAATCACTTCGCGACAACCCGGACCTGATTCGCCAGTCACGTGAACTCGCTCGCATTCGTTGCGATCTTGATGTTCCGCTAGATCTTGACTTGATCAAGACGCGACCGCCTGATCGCACCGCAGCTTACGAGCTATTCAAGGAGCTGGAGTTTTCTCTTCTTACGCGCGAGTATGCTGACGCTGCTCCAGCGCCGAAGACGACTTCCGATGTCGAGAAGAACTACAAGCTGATTCAGACAAAGAATGATTTGAATAACCTGGTGCGCACATTGTTTGATGCAGAACATGTCGGCGTTTCAGTTGCCGATGCGACTCCTGCTGGTACAGGCGAACAAGAGTGTTTCACCGAACTGCAAGCGACGCGCGGAATCGCACTGGCAACAAAAGCAGGAGTCGCTGCCTATATTGACTTGGAAAAGTTCAGCGGTGGTCCGTCCGAAGCAATTCCACCGCTCCGTGAAATCTTGTCGAACGGATTGGTCGAGAAGTCTGTGCACGATCTGAAGCGTGCTGTTGGGTTGTTGGAAAAGTTTGACATCACGCTGGAAGGAGTGAAGGACGACACCTTCCTCGCAGCTTATCTACTTGATCCAAATCGCAGCAAATACGAACTCAACGATCTCGCGCGTGAAGCACTCAATGTAGAAAACGGTCACAATCCTGCAGCGAATTGGTCGGAACATGCATGGCAAACCGCGACTGCCGCAGACTTGACGTTGCAAACGGCACGCGTTCTTCACGAACGCATTCTCGAGAAGAAGCTCGAGACCATCTACTCAGAGGTTGAGATGCCACTAGCGCCGTTGCTGCATCGCATGGAGCGCGCGGGACTAAAAGTCGATCGACGAGTACTTGCCGACCTTTCGAACTACATAGGACAAGAACTACACAAGCTAACTGTCGACATTTACAAAATGGCAGGTCGCGAGTTCAATATTGGCTCACCAAAACAGGTTGGCGACGTTCTTTCTGAACTCAACATCGATATCGGTCGCAAGACTTCAACCGGTCGCGTGTCGACAAGTAAAGCAGTGCTGGAAGAGTTGGCCCAAACTTACGAGTTGCCGCGCTTAATTATCGAATATCGCGAGCTCGACAAGCTCAAGAGTGTTTACACAGACGCGCTGCCACATCAGATTTCTGCAGACGGACGTATTCATTGTCAGCTTAACCAGACTGTAGCAGCAACAGGTCGTTTGTCTTCGAGCGAGCCGAATCTGCAGAACATTCCGATTCGATCGGAGATGGGTCGTCGAATTCGTCGTGCTTTTGTTGCTGAAAAAGGGAACAAGATAATTTCCGCAGACTATTCACAACTGGAGTTGCGTCTGTTGGCTCACATCACTCAGGATCCGGTGATGATTGAGGCCTTTCAGCACGGCGAAGACATTCACAACAGGACCGCGCGCCTGGTCTTTGGTGCACAGACCGATGCCGAACTGAAAGAGGCACGTCGATTTGCCAAGATAGTCAACTTCGCAATTGCTTACGCCATCGAGCCGTGGGGACTTTCGCAACGCGTTGGCATCTCACGACAGGAAGCGAAGAAGGTAATCGAAGACTATTACAACACTTACAAAGGTGTGCGTCGCTACATGGAGGAAGTGCCAGTGCGAGCGCGCGAGCATGGATACGTTCGATCGATCTATGGTCGCATTCGACCGCTGCCCGGGATAACCGATCGAAACGCAAACATTCGTCGCGCAGCAGAACGTGAAGCGATAAACATGCCTATCCAGGGCACCGCGAGTGACATCGTGAAGATCGCGATGCTGCATGTCGAATCGGAATTGAAACGAGCAGGTTTGAAGGCGCAGCTGTTAATGCAAGTGCACGATGAGTTGTTAGTCGAAGCGCCAGAGAAAGAAGTCAAAAAAGTTTCAGAGCTTCTCAAGCATGAGATGGAATCGGCAGTGAAGCTTGACGTCCCTCTAGTCGCTGACGTTGGCGTCGGAGACAATTGGATGGACGCGAAGCCGTAAACTTTTGGAGTGCGCTGACTCCGTCAGCGCCTTTTACAGTTACGGTTGTTCAGAGTTAAGAAATGGTAAAGCGCTGACAGAGTCAGCGCACCCTAAATGACACCCGCACCGGAACATCACAGTGAAAGGGTTTATCGTCGGCGGCCCACGGGTCCGGGAGAGCGACAGCCACCCGACAATTCTCTTCGCGCTCGTACGCGTGCAGTTGCACCTGCCATCATGCCCATCATCATTGGCTCTTTTGCACTACTCGCGTTGATCTTTGGGCTCGGTTGGTGGACTGTCAGGCAAATGGATGAGCTTGGGTATGAAACCAGGGAAACGGAATCACAGTACTCTGCCAGATTGACCCTCCTGCTTAACTTGAGACTGGCCGTAACGCAATTGGATAATGAAGCACGTGCGCGTCACGAAGCAGAGTCTCGGCGTGAGTTGATGCCTCCTTTTGAATTCCGGCTGAATAACGCACGCGAAAAGGTCAAGCAGGCACTCCAGCAACTCGATCGACCGCCACTCACCAATGAACAGCTATGGATACAACTTCGCAAAGACCTGCAGGACTACATTTCATCGACGGAAGACTTGGCACGTTACAGTGTCAATGGCTTTGGTAAGTTCAAGACAGTTGATGAAGATCTAAATCGATTACTGATCAATTCACAGCAACGTCAGAACGAGATGAACGACCGTGTAACTGGCTTACGACAAAAAGCGAAACGATCGATCCAACTCTGGATTGCTTTTGCTTTGTTGTTTGGCGCACTGGTGACGGTGGGAACGGTTTGGGAAGTACAACGACGTTTTCGTGAAACCCGCAGCAGTATGTTTGAAGCCCGACGGGAGCGGATATTCACCAATAATTTGTTGCAGGGAATGGTGAGTGCAGTTGCGGCAATCGATGAAGACGACAAGATTCGAAGTGCGAACGCGGCGTTCTTCAGAATTTTCCCTGAGGCCACGATCGGCGCTTCTATTTTCGAGCCGCTTGCTTCACAAGACGCAATGAAGATGTTACTTGCGGCAACGAGCACTCGTGTCAACCGCGCGATCTATCGAGGGCGTTGGGTGGCACGAGTGGAAAATGAAGAGAAGACTTTCGACGTTTACTCTTCACCGCTTGCCATTGATGAAGATCGTGGTCAAATCGTGACACTGGTTGATGCTACCGAAGTTGCGGAATCTGAACGGGCGGTGCGGCGAACTGAATCACTTGCGGCGGTTGGCCAGGCGACAACTCAAGTTGCTCACGAAATTCGGAATCCACTTGGCAGTATCCGATTAGGTGTCTCGATGTTGCGGGATAGTGTTAGTGATCCTGAAGCGTTGAATACGATCGAGCTGGTCGAACGCGGGATTAAGCACCTGAACAAGTTGGTCGTTGATGTAACGCAGTTTTCGCGACAGAAGGCTTTGGAGCGTTCTTCAGTCGATTTGCATGAAGCACTCGAACGAAGTGTCGACCTTGTCAGCGAACGCATCCGCGACAAGCACACCACTGTCGAGCGTCACTTCGCTGAGGAACATATTATTGGCCGCTGGGATGCCGATCAGTTACGACAGGTTTTCGTAAACGTAGTTGCTAATGCGGTCGACGCGAGTTCGGAGAATTCATCAATCGAGATCTCCACGTCCAGAGTCCAGGTAGATGGGAATCAGGCCGACGGACACGCGATGAAGCCTTATGCGAGGGTGACGTTCAGAGATCATGGAAAGGGCATGGACCAAGCCACTCGCGACCGCATCTTCGAACCATTCTTCACAACAAAAAAACGAGGGACCGGACTTGGGCTTGCCATTGTGAAGCAGATCGTTGAACTGCACGGGGGCAAGATCAATGTGCAGAGCGAGTCAGGCCACGGTTCGGAGTTTGTCATCGATCTTCCGCTTTAACGACTGCAGGACCATCGCACTGGGAGCGCAGGCGTCCTCGCCTGCTGGTTTACTTACAGGCGAGTTTACGGAACTAGCAGGCGAGGACGCCTGCGCTCCCAGCACAAAACACCTGTATTCTCAGGATTGAGATTTCAACTTCGTAAACGCATTCTTTGCGGCAGTGACAGTTCGATCGATGATCTCCGGGGTGTGAGTGATACTCACGAAGCCTGCCTCAAATTGTGACGGCGCGAGATAGACTCCCTCGGCCAGCATTGCATGAAAGAATTTGCCGAAGAGTTCGCGATCAGATTGGTTGGCAGTCTGCCAATCAGTTACAGGCTGATCATTGAAGAATGAAGTCCACATTGATCCAACTCGATTCGTGTGGGTAGTGATTCCCTCGTCGCGAGCAGCCTGGGCCAGGCCATCAGTTAATTGTTTTGTTGTGCGCTCGAGTTGATCGTAGGTCGATTTGTCACGCAACCGACGGAGCGTAACGATGCCT
>PSRF01000087.1 GCA_003175865.1 Blastocatellia bacterium | reverse complement strand
GCTGCATCCGCTTGTTTGTATATCTCCTCAAGTGCAGACTCGAGTTCACGACCGCCGCGGGATGCTTTGAACAGGATTGGAAGTGTTATCGATTTAAACCCAGGCGCACCCCATGGGCCATCCGACTCGCCTAACAACCGCAGCTTTTCCAGTTCAATATTTGTGAGAATCGGTGAATCAAGTTTGATCTGACGAGCGCAGTCTGGCGTTGGCTCCAGCAAGTTTGCTTCTGGACCAACTGTAGTGTCGGCAGACATGATCAGTTCTTCTCGGATACCATCGATCGGCGGATTGGTAACCTGTGCGAAGAGCTGTTTGAAATAGTTGTAGAGAAGTTGAGGACGCTTTGAAAGGACGGCAAGAGGAGTGTCTGTTCCCATCGAACCGACGGGCTCACTTCCCTCCGCAGCCATTGGTTCAATAATCAGACGCAGTTCTTCACGCGTGTAACCGAAAACTCTCTGCCGCAGCAAAAGTTTTTCGGGCGAGGATTGATTGACGTACGGCGGCTCCGGTAATTGTTCGAGTCGCAGTGTCTTCTCGTCGAGCCACTGCTGGTAAGGTTGTGCCTGAGCGAGTGACTGTTTTAATTCTTCATCACCAATGATTCTTCCCTGCGCCGTATCTACGAGGAACATACGACCCGGTTGGAGTCTGCCCTTTGAAACTACTTCATCAACAGGTAAACCCAGGACTCCGACTTCTGAAGCCATCACCACAAGGTCGTTCTTCGTCACGTAGTATCGAGCCGGCCGTAGCCCATTACGATCCAACACTGCGCCAATGCTGATTCCGTCGGTGAACGCAACTGCTGCTGGTCCGTCCCATGGTTCCATTAAGAACGAGTGGTATTCATAAAACGCGCGCAATTGATCGGTCATGAACTCATTTCCCGACCACGGTTCGGGAATCATCATCATCATCACGTGCGGGAGACTTCGTCCAGCGAGCGTCAGCAATTCAAATGCGTTATCAAACATGCCTGAGTCGCTTGCCTCGGTGTCGATCAAGGGCAATACTTTCTGTAAATCAGCGCCGAATAGCTGTGACTCAAACTTACTTTCGCGTGCACGCATCCAGTTGACGTTGCCGCGCAGCGTGTTGATTTCGCCATTGTGTGCAAGACAACGGTAGGGATGAGCTCGCGCCCAGCTCGGAAATGTGTTGGTGCTAAATCGTGAATGAACCATTGCGAGGGCTGAGGTGAGGTCGCCTTCAGTTAGGTCTGGATAGAACTGGGGTAATTGCCCAGCAGTGAGCATGCCTTTGTAGACAATAGTTTTGTAGGACAGGCTGGAGACATAGAACATGAAGCGCTGGTGAATATCCGAGCGTTTGACAGCACGAGTGACTCGACGTCGGATGACATAAAGCTTGCGCTCGAAAGCCTGGAGTTCTGAGATGTCGCTGCCGCGACCAATGAAGATTTGGCGGATGACTGGCTGCGAGTTCTTTGCGGTTGGGCCAATGAGTCCGTTGTCTGTAGGGACCGTCCTCCATCCAAGAAGAGTTTGGCCTTCTTCGCGAATGATATTTTCGAATTCGTGTTCACAGTACTCCTTTGCGCTGGCGTCCTGCGGCAGAAATACCATTCCCACGCCGTATTGTCCGAACTCCGGCAAATCAATCTTTAAGTCAGCACATTGACGATGGAGAAATTCGTCAGGCGTTTGTAGCAGAACACCCGCGCCGTCCCCCGTGTTCGTTTCGCAACCACAGGCTCCCCGATGTTCCAGGTTAAGGAGAACCTCAAGAGCTTGTTTTACGACAGTCGATGACTTACGACCCTTAACGTCAACAACAAAACCAACCCCACACGCGTCATGTTCATTTCGTGCATCGTATAAACCCTGGCGTTGTGGTGTCGTGTGTCTATTCATCAAGCGTCAAAAAGTTATTCCGTAATAGAGGAAGAGCGCGTTGTTTTTTCTGCCTTGGTTTCCCACGCTGTAGCCGGCGTAAAACAAACTTGTCTTCGAAACAGTGATCGCAAACCCCGGAGTCACATAACCAAAACGGTTCTTTCCACTGAACCAATCTGCAACGAAGCTGAGACGTCCAGGTACCAACGGCTGTTCATAACCACCGATTGCGCCGCCCTTCGTGCCCGTCCCGTCGACTCGACCAACCAAGCCATAAGCACCCCCTGTGAATCGTGGCGAATGTGACCCTTTAACTTGCTTGCTCACCACCGTGTAAAGCATTCCAAATGAATCGGTGCCCACACGATGTGCAATTGGCAAATAGGCAATTGCCCCACCGGCAATCGTCACACCTGCCTTCTCGTTCTGATAGAACTGGTGCTTCACATTTGGCTGCAGTTCTACAGGCTGATCAGGTGCGAGCACGTCAGCAAACGCGACATTCACTCCAACTTCAGTTCTCTTCCCTACGCCGATAACAGCCCTTGGGACATAACCTTGAAATCCTCCTGACTCATGGCTCTCGAAGTGACTTAGAAAATCAAATTCCAAGTACACCTTCTTCTTGGCTACGACATCCGTTGATGGAATGTTGAAGAGTGTCGATTGCGCTGTGCTCCTTGAAACGCAGCTTATGACGACAAAAATCACGACAACCAGAGGAAGGATTGATTTAACAAAGAACATGGCGTAGATTCTCCCCGTAATCGTTCCCACATGAGGGACGATCTCAGTGGCCTACCTGTCCAGCGCCTGCGAAAGCCGGGACAGGTGGGCCATATTGTTTTGGTTTAGTTAGTTTGATTCGTGCTGCGTCGCTAGTTACAGCACGATGTCGTTAAGGCATCGACGAGGCTGCCTCCGGCTTCGTAACGTCAATTGGTGTTGGCGCTTCGGAAACCGGTTCAGCCTGAGTAAGAATGCCGGCCGGTAATGCCTCTGGTGTGATCACGTACTCCGGATACGCCGGCAAACCGTGTTCGTAGATATCCAGACCGACGTTCTCACCATGTTCTGAGACGCGAAGTACACCCAAAGCTTTGAGCGAGCTCATCACAGCCAAAGAAACTGCAAACGTGGATACCGTTATGATCAGGCTACCGATGGCCTGGGCCTTCAGTACCGACGTGCCACCGCCGTAGAACAGACCTGTCAAAGGTGCAGAGTTGTCTGCTGCCAGTGCTCCGGTGATTCCATATTTTCCGCAAGCAAAAAGGCCGAGTGACAGCGTGCCCCAAATTCCGCAAAAGCCGTGGACTGGTACTGCACCAATCGGGTCATCAATTCGCAGCCATTCAAGAAGCTCCAGACCGAGAACTACAAGCACTCCTGCAACGCCACCGAGAATGATGGAACCCGTTGGGCTGACCCAGTAGCAAGGGCACGTGATTGCGACCAATCCAGCGAGGAACCCATTTACCGTGTAGCCTAGATCCCACTTCTTAATGAGAACGTAACCGTAGATCATGGCCATTAGACCACCGGCGCAAGCTGCCAATGTCGTATTCGTAGCGACGCGACCAATGCCCTCGAAGTCCATTGCTGACAATGTGCTTCCCGGATTGAATCCATACCAACCGAACCAAAGGATGAGTCCTCCGGTCGCGGCGATAACGAGGTCATGAGGAGACATTGGCCCACCGCCGTCGCGTTTGAATTTGCGTCCGATTCTTGGCCCAAGAACGATCGCTCCAGCAAGGGCGATAAAGCCGCCAATGGTGTGGACCACTGTTGAGCCGGCAAAGTCATGAAAGCCAGTGCCTATCGAAGGCAAGAAATAGCCTGCACTGCCCATCGTCGCCAGGAAACCGTCAGGTCCCCAGGCCCAGTGACCAATGATCGGATAAATGAAACCAGAGACGGCAACGCTGTACAGCAGATCGCCGATAAAACTGGTGCGACCGATCATTGCGCCAGATGTAATTGTTGAGCAGGTGTCAGCGAAAGCGAACTGGAACAACCAGAAAGCGAGAAACGCAACGCCCGTGGATTCGTAAGTAGCAGGCACATCACGCAAGAAGAACCAGTGATATCCGATGAATCCGTTTCCATGGCTAAACATGAAGGCAAAACCGATGGCGTAAAACAACAGACCACACAGGCACGTATCGACGATGCACTCCATCAACACGTTCACTGTCTCTCTTGAGCGACAAAAGCCCGCTTCCAGCATTGTGAAACCAACCTGCATTGCGAACACCAGGAAAGCAGCAAGGAGTACCCAGACGGTGTTTACTGGATTCACAATGTCCGTAGCCTTTAAATCGCCGTCGGCCGCGAGTGCATTCCAGCCAATCAGGTCTGGAGCCAGAAAAACAAAGCCCACTAGCAGGCCCACTCCAGCGACTTTACCGATGAGCAAGAGCTTGCCGTATCGACGCCATTCTGGATCTCTCATGCGCATTCGCAAGCGATCTAGCTTCTGCCAGTAAGTCAGTCGCGGCTCTCTGATTACGCTCCTCTGTTTCCCTGTGTTAAGTTTCGCCATCAACTCCTTGATCATTTGCTCATCTCCTTTAAGCCAAAGTAAGCGTAGAACTCTGGGTTGCTTTGTTAACTTGATGGAACGGCGGCCTCTCCGCTCCGAGTATTTAGATTGAGTCAGCGAACGAATTAACAATCGTTGTGCCAACTGAGGAAAACAGCAAAAATGCCAATCAAAACGGCATTTTGTCGCCGATTTACGTGTGCAGTGCCGGACGACAGATCTGCGCGGTTCCTACATAAATGTCTGAATTGAAAATCGATCAGACAAATTTGATCGGACTGGTCGACGTGACTAGTGGGAACGCGACTGAACAAATTACCGGAATTTTGGGGTCAACAGTGGTAGAACTGAGCCGGCATGAGATTGTGAGGTTTATCGCTGCTAATCAGCACGGCCGCTAGAAGATCGAGGGCGATCAGCACGCAATCTTAAATCAAAGCGGGGTAATTAAAGAGAATTCTGAACAGTGCTCCCGCACGCTTTTGTCGGATTTCAGCCATTCGCTGACAATTTTGTCGCCGCATTACGAGTGCGGCATTTATGTTCTTATAAAAGTTTTCACTTTGACGGTGGAAAATTCGAGCTCTTAAGATGACTTTCAAATGAGTGCCATTGTGCCAAAGGACGCGGAGAAGGCCCGCGTTTCAGCCAAGAGTAATGAGCTTCACACGCGCGAACGGCGGGAGGTCCGCAAACTCACGACTCTAATGGAGTTTGGTCGCCAGCTGATGGACTCCACGAATCCCAAAACAACTTTCAGCCATTTACTAGAAACACTTGGCCGTTATCATGGAATCATTCGAAGCTTCATCATGTTGGTGGGTGCTGATGAAAAGATTCGCATCGAAGCCAGCCATGGTCTAGCTGATGACGCCTCGCGTCGCGTTACTTATCGCATTGGCGAAGGCGTTGTGGGACGTGTCGTGGAAAGTGGCAAGCCAGTTGTCGTTCCGCGCACTAGTCAGGAACCTCTTCTACTCAATCGACTCCGAGGTCAGGAACTGAGCCCAACCAAAAAAGAAATGAGCTTTATCTGCGTACCGATACTGATTTCTGGGAAAGCGGTTGGCGCAATTGGAGCTGATCGGATTTACAAAGAAGAACGTGATTACGATCGCACGACGAAATTTCTGAGCGTTGTGGCGGCGATGATTGCACAATCGTTAAAGGTCGAGCAGAGGGTCGCTGCCGACAAACAGCAGTTGCTCGACGAGAACATCCACTTAAAGCAGGAACTTCGCGAGCGTTACGATTTCAGTCGAATAGTTGGAAATTCTAATCCTATGCGTCAGGTGTACCAGCAGGTTACCCAAGTAGCGCGAACGAATACGACTGTGTTGATACGAGGAGAGTCTGGAACCGGCAAGGAGATGATTGCCCAGGCAATCCATTACAACTCTCTTCGAGCCGGGAAACCTTTTGTAAAAGTGAGTTGCGCTGCGTTGCCGGAGACACTCATTGAATCTGAGTTGTTTGGCTATGAGAAAGGTGCGTTTACAGGTGCCCAGGCGCGTAAGAAAGGACGCTTTGAACTTGCTGACGGAGGCACGCTGTTCCTTGACGAGATTGGCGATCTAGATCTTTCGACACAGGTGAAACTGTTACGTGTTTTGCAAGAGCGGGAATTTGAACGACTCGGCGGGACCGAGACGATCAAGGTTAACGTCCGTGTCATAGTGGCGACAAACAAAGATCTCGAACAAGCGATCACAAATGGGCAATTCAGAGAAGATTTGTACTATCGACTGAACGTGTTTGCGATCTTCATGCCTCCTTTGCGTGAGCGTAAGCCGGACATTCTTTTACTTGCCGAACACTTTGTTGAGAAGTTTGAGCGTGAACATGGCAAACGAATCAAACGCATTTCGACACCAGCGATCGATATGTTGACGAGCTACCACTGGCCTGGCAATGTACGCGAACTCGAGAATGTAATTGAACGATCAGTGCTTGTTTGTGAATCGAATGTAATTCACGGTCATCATCTGCCGCCGACATTACAAACCGCAGAAGGCTCCGACACCGTCAACCGAACATCGCTTGTGTCGGCGATTGAAGCCTATGAGCGGGATTTAATTCAGGATGCACTAAAGACTGCCCGCGGGAATCGTGCTAAGGCGGCAAAAATACTCGACAGCACGGAACGAATTATTGGTTACAAAGTAAAGAAATATGGCATCAGCTGCGATCGCTATCGAATGTAGCCCTTCACTCACTTCCCTTCCTTAACTCTTGTTACTCAGAACAAACATTGGTTAGTTACAAGTTGAGGGTGACGATGACGCTTAACATTGAGGTAAGACGTAGCTGTTAGTTTTATGTCTGGTCATGAATTTGCTAACAAGCGGAACCGGTAGGGTTAGTAAGAAGGAGAAATAAGAGTGTCTAAAGAAAGTGAGTCTGCTCTTCCAGGAAGTCGTTCACGTCAAGTTGCTAAACGTAAACAAGATGCTGCTGACGCTCCCACCCAAACTACTCGTGAGCTACTGCGAATCGTGCGCGCAGCACAACCAATTCCACGCGTTGCAGTAGCACGACGTATGGGTGTGCATCGTCGTCGCATTACCGTTTTAGTTAAACCACTGATCGATTCTGGCGTTCTTCGCGAAGGCGTCCCAGATCGGATAGTACGGCGCGTGGGTCGACCCGCAATTGGCTTATCGCTTAGATCAGAAACCGAGTTTCTTATTGGTATCAACATCGGTGTCAAGCAAACCCGTCTAGGTGCAGCCATGGTTGACGGTTCAATTCTCGCGGAAGGTGTCTTTCCAACACCAAAAGATCCTGATACTGCACTAACTCAAATACGGGATTGGGTGAAAAAGCAGTGCGCAACTTTTGCTGCACGTGAGCTAATAGTGATCGGAATCAGTGTTTCTGGCCCAACTGATGTTGAGAATGGAAAATTGCTGTACGCTCCACATCTTGGCTGGCGCGATGTATCGATCACCGAGAAACTGGAGTCACCAGCCAAGGTCCTTGTTGAAAACAACGCAACTGCAGCTGCAATTTACGAAGCCCAACGTCGTCGCGCACAACGTCCAACACGCAACGCCGGTGACTTTGTGCTGGTGCGAGCCGGCACAGGTATTGGCGTCGGACTTGTCCTGGAGGGTGAGGTCTTTCGCGGCACGACTGGCGCTGACATCGCGGGCGAATTCGGCCACATGACTATCGTCGCTGGAGGCAAGCAGTGTTCGTGCGGAAATTTTGGTTGCTGGGAACGTTATGCCTCAACGCAGAGTGCTGTTGAACTCTACGCAGGTGAGAGCCGCTCCGGCTTTCGCTCGACAATGACGTTCGACGACATTGTCTCACGCGCATCGGCAGGCGAACGTCGTGCACAAACAACGCTCGAGCGCGTTGGCACGCATCTCGGAATCGGGATTGGAAATGTAATTTGTGGTCTGGGCGTACCTGATGTTGTTTTGAGTGGTGATCTATTGCGCGGTTGGAAGTTTATCGAAGGTCCAACGCGTCATGCGATTGATATGTCGCTTTGTGGAAAATTGTCGCGATGGTCGCTTGAGGCGGGTGATTCACATGGATCAGAACTCGGTGGCGCATTGGAAGTGGCAATCGAGTACTACTTGTCTGTATTGGCGAGACGAAATAAGGTCGCCGCCTAAAGTGAGTTTGTATGTTCTTTAAGAATCTTTAAGAACGCTGCGGCGGCGGGCGAAAAATTGGAGCCACGTCGGTGCGCGGCCCACAGTATTCGATTGTGAGTCAACCCACGCACGGGCACCGAAACAAGCACACCTCGTTCCAGCTCTTCCTTAACACACATCCGGGGCACGAATGCGAGCCCGACGCGCTTCTGAACAAAACGTTTGATAGTTTCGATTGTGGCTAACTCGAGCGCAATGTTTAAAGGTGTATGCTGTCGCGCAAACGCTTCGATGACCTTCATGCGTGAGCCAGACGTAACGTTGTGAGCAATAAACGATTCATTTCCAAGCTCCTTGATCTTGACTGAAGGTCGTGTCGCAAGTGGATGCTTGGGACTCATGATCAAGATTAGCTCGTCTTTTAATACTGGAAAGGCTTCGAGGTCTCGATCAGCTGGTTCTGAGGCCATGAGCGCGAAATCGACATTGCGGTCGAGTACCTCACGCGGGAGACGATTCGATACATGTCGAAAGATCTCGACCTTGACTTCAGGATGCTTTTCACGGAAGGCGAGAATGAGTTCCGGCAATAGATAAAGCGAGGTGCTTTCGTTAGCTCCAACGCGAACCAACCCGCGCTTCAAACTCTGAAGTTCAGCAATCGCCTCCCCTACCTGGTCCCTCAGCGCGAGAATTCTTTGCGCATAATCATAGACCACCTTGCCGGCGTCTGTCAGGACGGGTGTCTTCTGCGTTCGATCAAGGAGCGGCAAGCCAATTTCCTCCTCGAGCCTTCTGATGGCAATACTTACCGCAGGCTGGGTGCGAAAGACGCGGTCCGCAGCTTTAGAAAAGCTCTTTTCCTGGACAACTTTTGAGAAATACTCGAGCTGGGCCATCTCCATAGGTTTGTTTTTTACCACAACTCCTGAAAGTTAGTCGATGAGCGGCATTTATTATTATCTTAAAAGAATAAATTTTACAAACTCAGACCACAGGCGTAAAGTTGTAATCACTTCATGACAAGCGTTGCGTTTCAGTAACGCTCCTTTTCGTGAGACGGGGAAAAACCAGGCACAGACGGGCCACCAGCTCCAAAGTTGGTGGCCCGACTGATCTAGACCGAAAAGATTGATGAAGATGGTAACAGCAAAACAGCTTCCCAGACATCCGCCAGCGGAGTTTGAGTCCGACTTGGAGCTGCCCACAGGCGCGGCGATCCTGATCGATGCCCTGCTTTACGAGGGCGTGGATACGATCTTTGGTTATCCAGGCGGCGCCGTGCTTCACATTTATGATGAGCTCTGGCGTGCTAGAGATCGTTTGACTCATTACCTCGTGAGACACGAACAAGGCGCGGTGCACATGGCGGAGGGTTATGCGCGTGCGTCAGGTCGAGTTGGCGTCGTCCTCGTTACTTCAGGCCCAGGTGCAACCAACGCTGTTACAGGTATTGCCAACGCGTACATGGACTCGACGCCGATTGTTGTGATTACTGGCCAAGTGCCGCAGCACTTAATTGGCACTGACGCTTTTCAGGAAGTTGACACGGTTGGCATTACTCGGCCGTGCGTGAAACACAACTATCTAGTTCGGGATGTTCACGATCTTTCAGCAATCGTCAGAGAGGCTTTCTACCTGGCGCGCAGTGGTAGACCCGGACCAGTCGTGATCGACATACCCAAAGATGTAACAGCGGCCAAGTGCGGTTATTCACGACTCGATCATGTCAGTTTTCCCTTCACCGCCGAAAAGAAGAAGGTCTCTCCTAAATCAATTTCGGCTGCCATGGACGCCATCATCAACTCGAAGCGTCCCATTTTGTATGTTGGTGGTGGCATCGCGAATTCCAATGCAAGTGAATCGTTGCGACTGTTCGCAGAAGAGCTCCGCCTGCCGGTGTGTCCGACGTTGATGGGGCTCGGTGGATTCCAATCCGCACATCCGCTCTGTCTGGGAATGTTGGGCATGCATGGCACTTATGCCGCGAACATGGCGGTGGCGGAGAGTGATTTGTTGATCGCCATCGGCGTCAGATTTGACGATCGCGTTACTGGCAAGCTAGCGACGTTTGCACCACGCGCGCGTGTGATTCATGTCGATATTGACCCTGCAAATATCGGCAAGAATGTTACGCCGACACTCGCGATTGCGGCTGACGCCGATGAGGCGGTTGAAGCTTTTCGCGCGGAATCGAAGCGACGTAACCGAAAAGAGATTGAGAAAGGTATCACGTCGCG
>PSRF01000071.1 GCA_003175865.1 Blastocatellia bacterium | reverse complement strand
AGTCAACCTATGGTGTTCGAGCCAGCGTCCCGTTTGATTTCATCGTCGGAGACCAGACAGTCCATGCAGGTAAAATCACCGCTCGTGGAGTGACTGCATCCAACTCAGGTCCATTGTCAATCACCAATCTAAGTAGTGGCCAACACACGTTTCGGATGGCAACTCAGATACTGAGCGCCAGCGATTCGACTCAGGCCAAACTCGTTTTCCGCAAGTATGGGGACCGCTACTTTCTCGCGCAGGTCTGTATACCAGGCTACAAGGCGTGGGAAGTAAGCAAGTCCAAGAGCGAACGAGCGCTCGAGCGCGAATCTAAGCTTGCGCAGAACTCTGCGGCGAAACATGCCGCCGAACTCGTTACCGTAGTTGCAGAGATGCAGTAGCACAGAATCCGCAGAGTAAAAGCAGTGCCCTGAAGAGGCGAGTCGCCAATTCAGGGCATTCGCATTTTTGAGAGACTAAACTCTTCCGAAATATCAATGAACGAGACCTAATGAGTTAGAATGCAGACGATTCTTATCGCTTGTCTTGCCATCCCATCAGCGTCCATTTCGCCAGGCTCTAAACTGGGTCACTACGAAATTCTTATCCTCTTAACGCTCGGCTTTGCCGCTGCCTTTGCCGATAGGCTTTGCCTTTCGGAGTTGCTGCAGAACTATTGCGGCTCCGCCGCCTCAGGCATAGCCTCAAAAATGAGGTAGCTGTGACGGAAAGCCAAAGCCTTTCAGTTATCCTTTGGCATAAGTCACCGTGTTGCTGGGAGCGCAGGCGTCCTCGCCTGCTAGTTACATTGCAAGAGCTTTCAACGGAACAAGAAGGCGAGGACGCCTGCGCTCCCAGCACTGAGTGCATCTTGAACCTGTCGTTAGCGAGAATGGCATCGCCGTAATGTCGTTACTCACTCGTGGGTTTCATACGTGGATAACGCTGAAGCATTCCATCTTCCTGCATGAGCTTCTCAATCCCGGAGATGTCCATCGGAACAAAATCCGAGATGATGCGAGCCCCAGTCTCTGTAATCACGATCATATCCTCGAGCCGCACGTAAGCCTTCTCTTCCGGCACTACCAACGCCGGTTCAATCGTAAACACCATCCCAGCACGCAATGGACCATAATCCGTGCCATCGTCATGTGTGGCCATACCAACCCAATGACCCAGTGTCGTTCGAGGGTTCGCGGTGGAATCTTTGTAGCTGGTTACAAATGTACGCGCCGCACGCTCGTACTCAGGTTTTGAAAACTTTGTCGTTGTAAGAGCACTCTCCATGTCGCGTACTGCTTCCTGTTTGATCACTTGTGCAGTAACTCCAGGCCTGATGTGTTTCAAAATCGCCTGGTAGCAAGTCAGGTAGAAACCATATAACTCGCGTTGCCATGGACTGAACTTCCCATTGACCGGCCACATACGTGTCACATCTGACATGTAGTAACCAACGTCAGGGGCGTAATCCATCAAAAGAAAATCGCCATCCAACATTTTCCGTTGGCCTGCATTGTAATGGGGCCAGAATGCATTCTGCCCGCTCGCAATCAGTGAGTAATAAGCGTCGCCCTGTGCGCCACCGCGGTAGAAAACAAATTTCGCGACCGCATCCAACTCGTATTCGTAAATGTCAGGGACCGTCGAACGCATAGCTTCCATCAAGGCAAGACCTGAAAGCCGAGTGGCCTTTTCGAGCATTGTTATCTCTCGCGGGCTCTTGATGAGACGCAACTGATCAATTGTTGGCGTGAGATCGTTAATGGCAAACTGAGGAAAGCGGGTCCGTAGTAAATTGATGAACTCTCCTTCGCGTGAACCTCGTCCATCAAACGGGTCTGCGGCGTAGTCACCAATCACACGGATGGCCAGGTCACGGGACATCGCAGTGCCTTCCGCCGGCATGAACGGAGTGAATATCGTGCGTATAAATCCGCCGCGCGCATAACGAGCCAGGTGCTCACCCAACAAATCTGTGCCGTAGACATCATCAACTCCGCTGAGCTTCTTCACTTCATCTGCATCTTCAGCCGAAAGCAGTTTGCCTTCGCCACGTTCACGCCCAGCATTGCGATGCGGAAGATAGAGGACAGTGCGTTTCGCAGCGCCATCAAGCAACAAGTAAGCGTTGGGAACCTCGATGCCACACAGGTAATAGAATTCGTTCGACTGTCGAAAGCGTGTGTAACCCGGCGGACTCGGGGCTCCTTGAACCAGCGCGATTGAAGAAGCACCAATTGATTCGAAGACCTTGGCACGTCGACCCGCAAACTCTTCGGGAGGGAAGTCCTGTCGGAAGGGGGAGAAACCAACCTGTGCATTTATCTCAAAGGGTGCAAGCAATACGAATACAAGTAACCACTTATAGTTTGTTTTCATAATTCAGTCCTTTGCTATTGGAAAAGAATCCGCTGAAATGCACCGCTTGATTTAGATCTACCGAGGTGTTCTATGCATTCTAGCCTAACGCTGAATAGAGCAGAATTAAATTAAGCTTATTTCCGTTACAATCAATCTGAGTGTTACAAGAGAAGAGATTCACTGACACTTTCCAACTGTTGTACGACCTCAAATATTCTATGCACAAACTTCTGATCCTCTTTTTCCTTGTCATCACAACTGTAAGCTGCGCTCGAACGAAGCCGACCCCCTTCAACTGGCACGCACATGTCACCACCATAGCTGGCGACGGTTCACCCCTCTTACTTTCGGATCCCTTTGGTGTTGCAATCGGCAATGACGGAGCTGTCTATATTTCTGACGCTGGCGAGCACAATGTAATTCAGAAACGTTCGCCCGACGGAAAACTCATGACACTGACCGGCAGCAACATTCTCAACACACCTTCCGGACTGGCCATTGATACGGCCGGCAGTATCTACGTCGCCGACACAGGCACGAACAGCATTCGCAAAGTAACGAGCGATGGTGCCGTGTCCACGATTGCCGGAACTGGATCCTCTGGATACCTCGATGGTCCAGCATACGAGGCACAATTCAATGGACCCATCGGTGTCGCTGTCGATCCGGCGGGTACCGTTTACGTCGCCGATAGTTATAACGATCGAATACGGAAAATCTCGACTGATGGTCGGGTTACTACGGTGGCCGGCGCTGGCCGTCCTGGCTACGAGGACGGAGATGCCGCAAATGCGCAGTTTGATACGCCTTGTGCTGTTGCGGTATCCGCAGATGGCACGTTGTACGTCGCTGACACTGGAAACAACCAATTGCGAAAAATAACGAATGGTCAAGTCACAACATTGCTGATTACACTGCAGGACAGGTCCTCCCTGCGATCACCCGCCGGCCTTGCCCTAACACACGACGGTTTCATTTACGTCAGCGAGATGGGTCGCGGAACTATTCTTCAGATTGCTCCGGATGGTCGGGCGTCGGTTATAGCCGGGAACGGGTCAGGTTATAGTGGCGGTGAGAGTGTACGTTTCAATCAACCAGCGAGTCTGGCAATCGATCCGGTAAGTGGTGATGTGATCGTAGCTGACATGGCAAACTACCTGGTCCGGAAACTGTCGCACTCTGAAAACTCGACACCGGAATCCACAGAGTTGTTACCGCGACTCACAGCCGAAACACTGGGAGTCAAAAATCTTCTTTGGCCGCTCGATCCGCAGAACAGTCCACATGAAGTTGCGGCAACAATTGGTGAAGTACGTGGTAGTTTTGATTCAACTGACAGTCGCGATCACTTGCACAGTGGCCTCGATGTTTTTGGTCCGTTCGGGAGAGTTGTGCGCGCAATCCGATCCGAGAAAGTTAGTAGTCCACTTCCCAATTGGGGTTTCGACGAACTCTCTGAAGGACTACGCGTCGGTGTGATCTCTTACGTTCACATGAAAGTCGGACGCGACAGTGAAGGCAAACCGTTTAACGATTCGCGGTTCGTAACCGTGAATTCTGCCGATGGAAAACTCGCGCGTGTGCGCGTCCGGCGAGGCACTGTATTCAAATCAGGTGAGGCGCTTGGAACTGTGAATCGCATGTATCACGTGCACCTGATTATTGGTCCACCTGGTGCCGAGATCAACCCACTCGCATTTTCGCCGGTTGGCTTCAGCGACAAAATTGCACCAACAATCGAAAAAGATGGCATTCAACTATTTGACGAATCTGGCAATCGCGTTGTTGAGAAACAAAATGGACGACTTGTGGTCTCAGGCCACTTACGAATCGTTGTCGATGCCTTCGATCGGACTGATATGAATTCCGATCGTCGTCGGCTTGGCGTCTATCGACTCGGGTATCAAGTTTTTCAAGACGGTAAGACTTCCGACTCCACACCTGACGACCGGAAGCTCTCGCCAGTTGCGAATTTCGCTGAACCACGCGTGACGATCATTTTCAATCGTTTACCTGCCAGTGCTGAAGCAACAAAACTTGCGTATGCTGCCGATAGCGGTATAACGGTCTATGGAAGTAAGGAGACACGATTTCTTTACGAAGTGACGAATACGATCCGCGACGGTCGAGCCACGCCGGGTACGTGGGATACCACCAGTCTTCCAAAGGGTAACTACACCCTGCGCATCTTCGCCGCAGACTACTCCGGTAATGAAACGCACAATGATTTGTTGCTTACAATCAAGTAACCAAAGCTGTGATCAATAAGGCTTACGCATTCACAAGCCTTTAATGGAAATACACATCTTCTCCAAAGAAGCGGTGGTATCATCGGTGTTCTTTTTGGAGTGCGACAACGCCCTGTCGCATTTCAATCTAGAAAGTTCGAATTCGCGCTCAACCACCTCATGATGTCGACAGTTCATGACAGATGAAACGTGACTTAACTCGCCGAGACTTCATTGCACTAGCCGGTTGCGCCGCTTTCCTTCCTTGGCTGCCTTTTAAACAAACGAAGGACTCTCGACTCGCATTCGTTATTGATCCAGACGACTCTGTTGCAAATGCTTCGTCGGTCCGCTGGGCCTTGAATGAACTTGAGCAGTCGCTAAGTAAATGGAACGTCAAAGTAGAGCGACTACCCAAAGTGCCTTCAGAACAGGGATGTATCGTCGCGTCGGGATCTCAGTTGAAGGTAACTCAAGCGATATTGAGGCGTACCGGCGTCTCCGTTGCGAAGGCACCCGAGTCACTTGCGTTGGTTCCAACAAAGGAGAACATTCTCCTTGCGTGTGGTTCTGACTCGCGCGGTCTCGTCTATGCACTTCTCGAACTCTGCGACCGTTTGAACAACGCTTTTGCTCAGACCGAAGTCTTTGGAATACTGTCAGCAATCTCCGAGCGTCCCACCAACTCAATTCGCAGCATCCTTCGTCTCTTCGCAAGCGAAGTCGAAGACAAAGCCTGGTTCAACGATCGAGAGTTCTGGACTCAATACCTCACCATGCTCGCCACTCAACGCTTCAACCGTTTCAACTTGAGTCTCAGTCTGGGCTACGACTTCCTACGCCGAGTTACGGACGCTTACTTCTTGTTTCCCTACCCATTTCTATTGTCCGTGCCCGGATACAACGTCCGAGTTCCGCAATTACCAAACACTGAAAGAGATCACAATCTGGAAATGTTGAAGTTCATTGGCGAACAGACGGTCGCGCGAGGAATCGACTTCCAACTTGGGCTATGGATGCACGGATACGAATGGACCGACAGTCCAAATGCCAACTACACCGTCGAGGGTCTGACTCGCGAGACGCATGCAACTTATTGTCGAGACGCACTGCGTCTGCTGTTGCAATCGTGTCCGTCAATCAGTGGAGTCACGATACGGACGCACGGCGAGAGTGGTGTCGAGGAGGGCAGCTATCAGTTTTGGCAAACAATCTTCGAAGGGGTGGCCACATGTGGACGTCGTGTCGAGATCGATCTGCACCCGAAAGGTTTGGACGAGACGATGCTTCGCAATGCCATTGCGACACGACAGCCAATCACAGTCTCGCCGAAGTTTTGGGCCGAGCATCTGGGTCTTCCTTATCATCAGGCCGACATTCGTCAACTCGAAGTCCCAGATCCCAAGAAACAAACCAGTCGTTTGATGAACCTGAGCGAAGGCTCACGTAGCTTCATGCGTTATGGCTACGGCGATCTATTGCGTGAGGACCGAACGTGGAAGGTCATTCACCGAGTCTGGCCTGGCAGTCAGCGACTCTTGTTGTGGGGTGATCCGTCTTCGGCGGCTGCCTATTCGAAAGCATTCACGTTTTGCGGAAGCAACGGTGCAGAGATCATGGAGCCGCTGACGTTCAAAGGTCGTCGCGGTTCGGGACACGCTGGCGATCGCTGCGCGTATGCTGATACTTCTCTCAGAACACGTTGGGATTTTCAGAAGTATGAGTACACGTACAGAGTTTGGGGACGTCTTCTCTATAACCCGGATTCTGAACCGGATGTTTGGCAACGCGTCCTGCGGAAACAATTTGGAGAGAACACAATTGATCTTGAGACTTCACTTGCAAACGCGAGTCGAATACTTCCACTGATCACGACCGCTCATCTTCCTTCCGCGGCGAACAATAATTACTGGCCCGAGATGTACATGAATCAGTCGTTAGTTGATGCAGCGCATCCAGGTTCGTACAGCGACACACCGGCGCCAAAAGTATTTGGGAACGTTAGTCCTCTGGATCCGCAGCTCTTCTATCGCATCAACGATTATGCTGACGATCTGCTTCGTGGTGAGGAAAATGGGAAGTACTCTCCACTTGAGGTGGCCCAGTGGCTTGACGATTACGTCGAGGCTGCCCGGCAATCGCTGTCGCAAGCTGTTCAGAGACTTCGACAGCAAGAACCGTCGCCTGATTTCAAGCGCTTAACTAGCGACGTCCTCATTCAAATGGGTCTCGGGCGATTTTTTGCGGCGAAGTTTCGCAGTGCTGTTCTCTATCGAGTATTTGAAAAGAGTGGTGACCGCAGTGCGCTTGCATCGTCACTGGACCAGTATCGCAAGGCTCGCGATCATTGGGCCGAGTTCTCAAACGGTGCGAAGAACGTTTATGTGGACGATGTAACAGTTGGGGAACTCCCTCACCTGCATGGGCACTGGCTTGATCGTTTGGCAGCTATTGAGCGCGATATTGAGGCAATTGATAAGAGTTCGGAATCAGTGAAGCCGGCGGCGACCTCTCAAACAGTTGCAATGATCATTCAGAAGGTGCTCGGTCGTATTGAGCGAAGTGAGTTATCCGGTCAGCACATTCCTGTCAAACAATTTAGCCCAGGTAAACCGCTTGAGATTGAAGTTACAGTCGTTCAGCCATCGACGTGGGCCAAGCTTTACTATCGACATGTTAACCAGGCAGAACGATTCAACGTGGCCGACATGAAGAGCAATGGTTCCGTTTATCGGTCAACAATTCCCGCCGACTACACCAAGTCCAATTATCCACTGCAGTATTATTTCGAAGTGAGAACCACTACTGGAGCAACGCTGCTCTATCCAGGATACTCCAAAGGCCTCATGAATCAACCATACTTCACGGTCCGTAGCCTTTCCCTTTAGTACGCCCTCGCGACTGAACCATTCAAGCTCTTCTGTCGGACCGCGTACGTCTCGTGCGCTTCAATCATCACAAAGGCCGTTTATGGAAAGTTGGCGCACGAGACGTACGCGGTCCGACAGAAGAGCTTGAGCCTTGATCCCAAGGTCGTACTAAAGGGTAACTGACTGCGTCTTGCGCGTGGCAAGTTCCATCATTATCGTATCCGTGTGGCAACGGACTACCCACAACGAGTAACGACTGAGCGACCTCACCTCAGACTCTGGGTCGCTATCGTCATTGGCTGGACGCTCATCGGTATCACATTCACACTTAATTACTATCTATTCGCCGATCATTACGTCGCAATTTTCAGACAACAACCGACTTTCTCAGAGATGTTGATCTGGGAGTTGCCTTACTGGTTTCTATGGGCCGCACTTTCACCGTTGGTGTTCTGGTTGACCAAACGGTTTCCTATCGAACGTGGCCGACTTCTCACCAATTCAGTGATTCATATATTTGGTTGTCTTTCGCTGTCAATCATTCATCGCGTTGCATATTTAATTGTTGGTTGGATCCTGCACGTGGCTGTTTATCGCCGGCTCGCCTCGATTTCTTCCGTACTCAGCGTTTTTGTATTGTTCAACTTGCCTACTGGATTCATGAGTTACGGTACTGTGCTCTTAATTGGATACGTGATCGACTACTACCGGCGTCACCAGGACGAAGAGCTAAAGATATCTCGACTCAAAACCGAGTTGGCCCAGGCACAACTGCAGGTCACGCAAGCGCAACTGCAATCACTAAAGATGCAGTTGCAACCACACTTCCTCTTCAACACACTGAATTCAATTTCTACGCTGCTCGATGAAGACGTCGACGCCGCTGATGAAATGATCGCGAGATTAGGTGATTTTCTTCGACTCACACTTGATAACTCCGGCGCACAGGAAGTTACATTGCAGGAAGAACTCGAATTTCTGCGTTGTTACCTTGCGATTGAGCAGGTGCGCTTTCGTGATCGACTTACCGTCGATATGAAGATCGATCCGGAAACACTCGAAGCATTAGTGCCCAATTTGATTCTCCAGCCGATCGTCGAGAACGCAATCCGTCACGGAGTTATCGCCTGTGTTGGCAAGGGCCGCGTCGAGATTCAATCTACTCGTAGCAACGGTTCTCTATGTTTGGTAGTCACGGACAATGGCCCGGGACTTCAAGGCAACTCCGCTAAACGGGGGCTTGGATTTAGTTTGACAAAGGAGAGATTGCAGCGTCTCTATGAGGCGAATCAGCAGTTATTGTTGAATGATGTTCCCGAAGGCGGACTAAAAGTGACTCTGGAAATCCCGTTTAACCATTTGGTCAAAGGGAGTTCATAAGAACCAAGGGTTTGCACTCCGTTAGGAGTGATATGTTTATAGTCGCGTCATGCCCTCACTAGTTTTCTCCGTTCGGAAGAGCGGCTTTCACACGATTGCAATTACGATCGTGTTGCCGCTCTTCCAACGGAGCCACAGGTGTTATGGGTCGCGAGCTATAAACATTGCACTCCCAACGGAGTGAAGTCGTTGTGAGCTCTTTACGATTTAGCAATGATCGCCGCTAACAAAATTCGTGCCCTCGTAGTCGACGATGAACCGCTCGCCCGGCGTCGTCTCCGCAAACTGTTGTCGCGCGATGTCGAAGTAGAAGTGATCGGTGATTGTGCAAACGGTTACGAAGCCATCGATGCAATCAACCAGCAAGCACCGCACCTGGTCTTCCTGGATGTGCAAATGCCCGAAGTGGACGGATTTGCTGTACTCGAAAAGCTTGATCAGGATGCAATGCCATTCGTGATCTTCGTAACAGCTTACGATAAGTATGCACTCAAGGCGTTTGAAGTGTCCGCGGTCGATTACCTTTTGAAGCCTTTTGATAAGAAGCGGTTTGAACAAGCTTTGCAACGCGCCAAGACTCGATTGTTTTCGGAGCGGGAAGGTGTGAATCAGGAGACTCTCGCTTTGCTTAAAGAGCTGAAAGCACGATCGCTGTGTCTCGAGCGGTTACTGATCAAATCGGGCGGTCGTGCCTTCTTCCTAAAGACCGACGAGATTGATTGGATCGCTGCCGAAGGTAAGTATGTTCGTATACACGTGGGCAAAGAATCGTACTTGTTCCGCGAAGGCATGACCGTCATCGAGCAACAACTTGATCCGCGAAAGTTTTTGCGCGTCCACCGCTCCCACATCGTCAATATCGATCGCGTGAAAGAGCTGCAGCCCTGGTTCAATCACGAATATAGGGTTGTGTTACATGACGGGACGAAATTGATCCTCAGCCGCAGTTGCAGAAAGAAACTAACCGATCTCCTCGGCGAACGCTTGTAAGTGCTGGGAGCGCAGGCGTCCTCGCCTGCATCGGTTGGTTTCAATTAAGGTTAACCTGACGCCAGACTTTGGCAGGCGAGGACGCCTGCGCTCCCAGCACCGAGTTGACTGTTCGTAAGTGCCGTTCGTTCCGCTACAGAACCACTCATTCCCTCCCGCGTATGTTCGTGTCAAAACCGTTCCTCAACTCCTCCCGCACCAACTAAAGTCTCAGAAACTTTCGGGAGGTGCTTTGATGGCGCAAATCTTCACACGCAAACCGCTCGAACTACTTCTGAAGGAAATGGCAGGGGACCACCGCCTGCGCCGAGTACTCGGACCAATTCAGTTAACGAGTCTCGGTGTCGGCGCAATCATCGGCACAGGAATCTTCGTGCTGACAGGCGTCGCTGCACACGAACGCGCTGGACCAGCAATGATTCTTTCGTTCGTCGTTGCAGGTTTTGCCTGTGCGTTGGCGGCGCTTTGCTATGCGGAGTTTGCTTCGATGGCACCCGTTGCTGGCTCCGCCTACACGTACGCCTACGCAACTCTCGGCGAGCTACTGGCGTGGATCATTGGTTGGGACCTCGTCCTTGAATACGCGGTGACAGCTGGAGCAGTTGCCCACGGCGCATCGCATTACTTCCAGGACTTAATCGGGATCTTCAATCTGCGCTTGCCTGACGGTCTTACCGACGCACCGTTCGACTACAACGCCGCGTTGGGCAAGTTTGTATCGACGGGCAGACTATTGGACCTGCCAGCGATGGTTATTGTGGGCGCGGTTACTGTCGTCCTGGTGATCGGCATCCGCGAAAGTGCGAGTTTCAATACAGCGATGGTCATACTCAAAGTTGCGATCGTGATCTTTGTGATTGCCGTCGGCGTGTTCTACATCAACACAGCGAACTGGCATCCCTTCGCTCCGTACGGTTACACCGGCATCAATTTCTTCGGTAACACTTTGTTGGGCCAGGCAGATAAAGGCGGACAGCCTTTGGGCATGCTCGCAGGAGCCGCGATCATTTTCTTTGCCTACATCGGTTTCGATTCCGTCTCGACACACTCTGAAGAAGCGCGACGACCTGAACGTGATGTGCCGGTTGGAATTATTGCTTCGCTTTTAATCTGCACCGCGCTGTACATGGGCGTTGGCGCAGTACTGACTGGCATGGTCCCTTACAACACAATCGACATTAATGCGCCTGTCTCGGGAGCCTTCAAGCAGGTGGGACTAACGTGGGCGCAGCTTGTAATCTCGGCTGGTGCCTTGATCGGAATTACATCGGTAGTGTTGGTGACAATGTTGAGCCAGGCACGCATTCTCCTGGCGATGGCGCGCGATGGTCTATTGCCCACGAATTTTTTCGGCGAGGTCCATCCGAAGTTTCGCACACCCTGGAAATCGACAATCGTCACTGGCGTGTTTGCAGCATTATTGTCGTCGCTGTTACCACTGAGATTGCTTTCTGATCTCGTCAACATCGGAACACTCCTGGCTTTTGTAATCGTTTGCTCGGCAGTGCTAATCATGCGACGCACACACCCTGATGTGCCCCGCCCATTTCGCGCGCCACTCGTGCCGTTGGTCCCGATTGTCGGAATTCTCACGTGTTTGCTCCTGATGTTCTCGTTGCCACCTGAGAATTGGTTACGACTCGGAGGATGGTTGTTGATTGGGTTTGTGATCTACTTTGGTTACGGTCGCAAGCACAGTGTGATGTCGCGATTCTTGAGAGAGGAAATCACTGAACACGGCGTCTCACCCGCGGGAGCTCCAGTCACGGAGAACTAGCTCTTTTCTCTGCGCTTTCTCTGCGTTCTCTGCCCTCTGCAGTTTGGCGTTCTTGCCTTCAACTTAACCACAGGGGAGGGCAGAGAGGTTATTTGTGGGTACTCTTGACCTTGATCACCAACGGCACTTCACCATGTTGGCTATCTGTCTCACTACTCACGATCATCCGCCAATTACCAAGGCCCAGCGACGTTGGCAAACTCACTCGCAAGTCACCAAACCAATCTGCTTTCTCATTCAATTCCTTCACCCTCAACGTAATGATTTGACCCGGTCGCACAAATGAGACCTTTAAGTCACTTGCATCCTTCACAGGCCACAGTCCATTAAGCACCACCACATCCCCTGGAACGACGCTGAAACTCGTTGCGCGATCTGGACCAGGCCAGAGTTGCACCCAACTTCCCTGTTCTAGTCTGATGGCATTTACCTTTGGAGCAACCCGTTTTTCAGCCAACGAAATAGTAATCGGGTCCGACCACTCCGACTGACGTCCATCACGCCAGGTTCTCGCCTGTATTTGCACCTCACCTGGTGAAAGTGCGATCGGCACTTCGACGTGCGGCCTCGCTGGTTTTTGGGTCGCGACAATGATTGTTCGACCCGACTGTTTGAAGACAACTTCGGTGCGTTCTGAATTTCTGACTGGAGCTTCACTCGCATGCTGCAGTTCTATCCACTGTCCAGGAGCAACTGATGTCATGTAGTCAGCTATTAATTGAGGTGGCAGCGGGTCGTCTGTGACAGTGAAAGTGAATGGTTCTGAATACTGGCCCATTCCGTGCTTCTTATTTCCGATCCGAACTGTGATGACACCCTCAGCTACATCATCAGCCAAAACGAATGCAGTTCCATTCGATGAGCCGGCTCCTCCCTTCAGCTTCACCTGATTACCCTCCACGTCGGTGATGTCGAGGTCGTCGTCGACATGGAACCCTTCGCATTCAATACTCACCAAAGTTCCTGGCGGCCCACTTGTCGGAGTCAAGCTCTTCACCAGTGGCGGTTTCCATTCTGTGATGTTCACCGTTGCTGCAACACTTTTGTGTCCGTCAGACTCCACAACAAATTGCCCCATCCCCAATGAAGCTTGTTCAGGCACAATCACGTCAAGCGTCTGTTCGCCGTTGTACTCATCGTTCGTGACACTCGATCCACCTTTAGTACTTACACGGAACGCCACTCCGTTCTGAATAAAGGAGACTTTGATTTTTTCAGTGTCAGCCGGATGCAATCGATACCCACGCAACTCGATAACTGAGTTGGCCGAACCACTCTTCGGGTCCCAATCCTTCACAACTGGCCCAGTGTCTTGATTTGTAATAGACCCTGTGAGGGGTCTTGGCGTTTGTGCTGGGAGCGCAGGCGTCCCCGCCTGCTGGTTTGGTAACTCACTACTCGAACTCTCTGGCGACTGCCCCATCACTTCGATGCAAAGAGTCAACAGAGCAAGACAGCAGAAGAATGTAGAAATCAATACTCGTCGAACCATATTTAAGAGAATGCTCAGTATTGTTGAGAACAGACACTGCTTAGTATCACCAACGTCATCCGAAGGTTGTCCACTTTCGAAATCCTCTTACGTACCCTTTAGTAGTCTCCTTGCATTGAATAATTCAAGCTCTTCTGGCGGACCGCGTACGTCTCGTGCGCATGTTTTTGGAATCAAGGAAGATTGGTAATACGAGTTGGCGCACGAGACGTACGCGGTCCGACAGAAGAGCTTGAAAACCTGATTCGCAAGTTCCTACTAAAGGGTAACGTCCAAATTATCATTTACGATTCACGATTCACGATTTACGATTCACGCCGGAAAGGATCCTCCCCATGTCATTAATAGTTGATCGCGAGCAAAACGAAATAAAGGCACTCAGACAAGTCACTGATTGGCCCGGTAAGAAGGTACTCGAGATCGGTTGTGGTAAGGGACGCGTGACCCGACGCCTCGCACGATTAGGTGCACAAGTCGAAGCCATCGAACCAAATGCACGCCTGATTGATTTGGCCCGCCGACAACTGCCACCTAGTTTTGCGTCGCGCGTTCGGTTCAGTGTTGGCAAGTCGAGTCGTCTTGAATACGGAAGAGGAACCTTTGATCTGGTGTTGTTCGCCTGGTCTCTTTGATGAGTTTCTCTCGAGGGCATGGTCCATGCCCTTCGACAAGCACGACGAGTTCTTAAGAGCGATGGTTATCTGCTGGACTTGCGACCAGCACCGGTGCATCGACACGTGGGCATCGAATACGACGGCACCTATCAGCTCGTGACCGTCATGAAGGAGAGCTTCGACGAGGACTACGCTGCGAATCGAGCCATCGAGGCAATGGTCGAAGCAGGTTTACTAAAGCTGGTGACTCGCATACGTTTCGACTGCACTCGCCGAATGGATCGATTTAGGGACTTTGACACTTGGCTTGATGAATACGCTAGTCTCGGAAAGATACACGGAGACAAACACCTCTTGACCAAGGTTAGAGAAGCCGTAAATTCGAGAAGGGCAGCAAAAACATCGCGGAGTAAAAAAGCGAAAATAATAGTTCGTGGTCCAGTTGACTTGCGCGTATTAGTGAAACGTTGAGGGGCAACTTACCCTTTAGTAGGCCTGCGTTAAATGGTTCAAAGCTCTTCTGTCGGACCGCGTACGTCTCGTGCGCTTGTG
>PSRF01000216.1 GCA_003175865.1 Blastocatellia bacterium | reverse complement strand
CCGCTTTTCTTGCGCGACGGTTTTCCCGCAACAGTACTACCAAAGCAGCGTCAAGCCGCCGCACTCCAAAATGGACGACCCGTTTGTTACTATTCATGATGAAACTTATGTCAACCGAAACCCCACTAGATCTGAAAAAGACCGTCAATTTGCCGAAAACTGCCTTTTCTCAAAAAGCAAACTTGACGCAGAACGAACCTGCACGTTTGCAGAAATGGAACGAACTCGACCTGTATCAATTGATTCGTGAGTCTCGTGCCCGCGCAGAAAAGTTCATCCTACACGACGGACCGCCGTACGCTAATGCCGACATTCACCTCGGCACGGCGATGAACAAGATCCTCAAAGACATGATCGTCAAGTCGCGGACGATGATGGGTTACGACGCGCCTTACGTGCCTGGCTATGACTGCCACGGCTTGCCGATTGAGCTTTACGTTGACAGGAAACTTGGCGCCAAGAAAGCAAACATGTCACCGGTTTCATTTCGGCGCGCATGTCGCGAACACGCCGCACAAGCACTTAAGAATCAAACCCGTGACTTTAAACGCCTCGGCATTCTGGGCGAGTGGGATGATCCGTACCTCACGATGTCGAACCACTATGAAGCGGAGACAGCGCGAATGTTTGCGCGTTTCGTTGAGCGTGGTTATGTCTACAAAGGCGCGCGACCGGTGTATTGGTGCATTCACGATCAGACTGCACTCGCAGAAGCAGAAGTCGAGTATCACCAGCATACAAGTCCATCAGTCTATGTGAAGTTTCCGCTGTTGAGCGATCCGGCCGAGATCGATCCGGCACTTGCCGGCAGGAAAGTTTTTGTTCTCATCTGGACGACGACTCCATGGACGTTACCGGCGAACCTTGGTATCGCCGTTCATCCGGATTTCGAATACTCCGCCTTTGAACATGGTGACGAGGTGTACATCGTTGCTTCCGAGTTACTTGAAGCCGTGGCGGCTAAATGTGACCTGGGTGATCGCAATGAACGAGGTCTGCCCAAGGTACTCGCGCGTTTTCCCGGAGCGAAACTCGACCGTTTGAAAGCTAAACACGCGTGGCTCGATCGCGAGTCGTTGTTGATGGTCGGCGAACACGTAACGCTCGGTGGCGAAGCGGACGCCGAAACTGAACTCGACGTCAGCGAGGCACAAAAGAAATCACCCGATAGCAAGGCTGGTACGGGTGCAGTTCACACAGCGCCAGGTCATGGTCATGACGACTTCGTGATCGGTAAACGGTATGGACTTGACGTGTATTGTCCCGTAGACAACGCAGGAAGATTTACGCCCGAGGTTGAACACTTTGCCGGTGAGCGCGTCTTTGAAGCAAATCCGAAGATCGTCGACTTCATGCGTGAGCAAGGGGTGTTGTTGTTTACCGAAAGCTACGACCACCGATATCCGCACTGTTGGCGCTGTAAGAATCCAGTGATCTTTCGCGCAACACCGCAATGGTTTATCGCAATGGACCAGGCGCATACCTCGGCCGTTGAGAAAGACGAGGATGGTCGCGATCGCACAAACTTCACCGAGAACGAAAACGGAACTGCATTGCGCACTGCCGCACTACGCGAAATTCAAGAGGTAAACTGGATTCCCGGCTGGGGTGTCGATCGCATGCGCAATATGCTCAAGGGTCGACCTGACTGGTGCGTCTCTCGACAGAGAGTTTGGGGTGTTTCGATCCCGGTGTTCTATTGCTCAAAGTGCACCGAGGCTGTTGCGGATCCCGCAGTGATCAATCACGTTGCAGATATTTTTGAACGAGAGTCAGGCGATGCGTGGTACACGCGCGAGGCGCAAGAACTTTTACCACCGGGTTACACATGCAAAGCTTGTGGCGCGACTGAATGGACCAAGGAGACTGACATTCTTGATGTTTGGTTCGATAGTGGTGTTTCGTCAATCGCTGTTCTCGAGAATAAAGCAGGTCTTCGTTGGCCCGCCGACGTTTACATTGAAGGAGGTGATCAGTTTCGCGGATGGTTCAATTCATCTCTCTTTGTCGGACTGGCTGCGCACGATCGAGCGCCGTACAAGACGGTGATCACACACGGTTGGACACTCGACGGACAGGGCAAAGCGATGCACAAGTCTGCCGGTAACGCAGTCGAACCTGATGTAGTAATCAAACAATCCGGCGCTGAAATCATTCGACTTTGGTGTGCATCATCGAACTACTTCGACGACATGCGGGCCTCGGATGAGATTCTGCAACGCGTCACCGATGGTTATCGAAAACTCCGCAACACTGCAAGGTTTGCGTTGGGAAATCTGTATGGCTTCGATCCTGACCGCGACAGTGTGTCTGAACCGGAGTTGGTGGAGATCGATCGTTGGGCACTAGCCGAGTTGGATCGGGTTACTGCGAAAGTACTGGCGGCATACGACGCCTATGAATTCCATGCGGTCTATCATGCGTTGTACAACTTCGCGACGATTACTTTGTCGGCCAGGTACTTTGACATCATCAAGGATCGGCTCTACACATACGCACCTCGAAATCGGCAGCGTCGCTCCGCACAAACAGCCTTGTATCGTATCGCAGATGCGTTAACGCGAATGCTTGCACCAATTCTCGTCTTCACAGCGGATGAGATCTGGGAAAACATTCCGGGCCGACCTGTGTCTGAACCTTCTGTTCACATTGCAACTTTTCCCAAGGCGAGTCCCGAAGAAGACAATGAATTGTTGTCGCGGTGGGAGGCCTTGTATGAAATCCGCGATCAGGTATTACGGTCGCTGGAGGAAGCGCGAATCGCCAAACAGATCGGGAGTTCACTCGAGGCGAAAGTTACATTGTCGGCTGCAGGTTCCACGTTAGAACTCCTGCGTGGTTACGAAAGTGATCTACGTTACTTGTTCATCGTCTCTCAGGTTGAAGTTGTTGAAAACAGCAGCGAGGGATTGAACGTGGCTGTTTCCAAAGCTGCCGGCGAGAAGTGCGAACGATGCTGGAACTACTCAACCCACGTGGGCGAGTCGGAGCGTTATCCGACTGTGTGCGAGCGGTGCGTTGCGTCACTGGATGAGATTGAAGTCGACGCGGCTTAAATTTGGAGTGCGGCGGCCTGGCGCCGCTTTAGGAAATAACGTTGTCAGTTAATCAGAAACTTGAAAAAGTGCAGACTGGAGAAAAGCGGCGCCAGGCCGCCGCACTCCAAAAGCGCTTCTCATTGCGTGGTCTATATCTGCTCGCAGCGTTCGGTCTCTACATGACCGACCAGATGACGAAAGCATGGGCGGCGCGCACACTTCGCTTTACTGCCGATCGCGTAATCGTCCGCAAGTTTCTGGATTTCATCTACACGCAAAACAATGGCATTGCGTTTGGACAGCTGCAGGAGGGCGGCGCGTTCATGAGGTGGTTTTTTGTTATCCTCGCAATCGCCGCTGCCATCGCAGTCTTTTATTATTTCCTCAAGACTCCTTCCAACGACGATCGCGTGCTCGGCGCATGTGCGTTGTTGCTGGCAGGCATTGTTGGCAACCTGACCGACCGCCTGCGCCTCGGATATGTGATTGACTTTATCGTCCTGCACGCCGGCGAATACCATTGGCCAACTTTCAACGTCGCCGACGCAAGCATTACGATAGGAGCGTTACTTTTGGCTTTGGATTTGTTGTTTTCACGAAAAAGGTCCGTAGTCCGTAGTCCGTAGTCCGTTGCAAGTCTCAACTGACCACGGACGACTGACCACGGACAACCATGTATGTACCCTGAACTGTTCCACATCGGTAGTTTCCCCATAAATACCTACGGCGTTTTTCTCGCGCTGGCATTTCTTTCTGCAATTCTCATTGCTGTGAAACTCGCTGCGCGCGACGGTTTGCCGCAGCAGAAAATCTATGACCTGAGCCTGTGGATGCTGCTCGCGTCACTAGTCGGATCAAAGGTATTGATGTTCTTCACAGAACCAGAGTATCGCGATCATCCAATGCAGTTTTTGTCGCTCGACTTTCTCAGGTCCGGCGGAGTCTTCTATGGAGGACTGATTGGGGCGGCACTCACGGGATATTTTTTAATTAAGCGTTATCAATTGCCATGGTGGAAGACCGCGGACGCATGCGCCCCAGGAATTGCGATTGGAAATTTCTTTGGACGGCAGGGATGCTTCGCCGCGGGATGTTGTTGGGGCAAGCCGACAAGTTTGCCATGGGGCGTGCAGTTCACAGAACTCGGGCACGAGATTACTGGCGTTCCGATCGGCGTTCATCTGCATCCGACGCAACTTTATGAATCATTCGCGATGTTGATCGTTTTTGGTTTCCTATTGTGGCTGCACAAAAGCAAACGATTTAACGGCCAGGTGATTCTGGCGTACGCACTACTCTATTCAGCTATCAGGTTTACCATCGAGTTTGTGCGCGACGATCCGCGGGGCGATATTTTGGGATTGACGACGCTGACACACCTTTCAACTTCGCAGTTGATTAGCGTGGTTGTTGGGACCGCTGCATTGGTAATCTTTATCATCCGCTGGCGCAGAGCCAACGCAGTCGAAAAAGCCGATCAATTGATCACCTCCAGCGCCAGCGCGTAGACTGACCGTGCAATTCAAATCGGAACAGCCACCAGCGCCAATTTCAAAACTCGGAAAGACCACCGGTTTCATACCGGTGGATTCTTGACCTCAGCCTAGTCGGCGGCGCGGCTTAAATTTAGTGATACCACCGACTTTATGTCGGTCGGAGCTTCAATCTCGCAGTTGATCCTGAAATAAATTTTCGATGAAAGAACTGAACCTCCACCGAGCTAAACTCGGTGGTATCTCAATTGGAATCACTGTTCTTGTAGGTTGAGTTTAAAGTACCACCGGTATGAAACCGGTGGTCTTTGTGCTTTTGAAACATTTACTGCTCGCGGTCGCTAATTGAAAGTTTCACGAACACGTTTATAGTGATCCCTTGACTACCGGCAAAAAATGGAGATTCAAGTGAAACTAATCCCTTATGTTCTCGTGGTGATATGGCTCGTTCCTAATTGGTTTTCTCACACCGCCCATCAAGTCCGGCAAGCTCAGTCGAACTTAGCGCTTCCCGAAGAAAAGCACCTTCGCAATCTGAAACAACTAACATTCGCTGGCGAAAACGCTGAAGCATATTTCTCAAGCGACGGTAAACAGTTGATCTTCCAATCAACACGCGACGGACACGGTTGCGATCAGATCTACACGATGAACATCGACGGTTCGAACGTGAAGATGATCTCAAACGGGGATGGTCGCACCACGTGTTCCTATTTCTTTCCGAACGGCAAACGCGTGCTTTATTCATCCACATATCTCGCGAGTAAAGATTGTCCACCACGTCCGGATTTCTCGCAGGGATACGTTTGGGCTGTCTACGATGGCTTTGACATCTTTACGGCTAACCCTGATGGCAGCGACATCAAACAACTTACTAACTCGCCAGGTTACGACGCTGAAACGACGATTACTCTTGACGGTAAGAAGTTGGTCTTCACTTCGAAGCGTGACGGTGATCTGGACATTTACACAATGGATGCCGACGGAAGGAACGTGCGCCGCTTGACTAACGAGCTTGGCTACGATGGTGGTCCATTCTGGTCGTACGATGGGAAGCAGATTGTCTATCGTGCCTATCA
>PSRF01000203.1 GCA_003175865.1 Blastocatellia bacterium | reverse complement strand
GCACTTTGGGAAGACTTCGACGCACTCGGCTGCGAGCGACCAGACATAGTGCCTCGAGCGACACGACATATTCCCGAAATGGTTGCACTCATCGAGAAGTTACTCGCGACGAATCACGCGTATCGCTCCGATGGTTCGATCTATTACCGCATCGCTTCGTTTCCAGAGTATGGAAAACTTTCGAAGATCAACTTCGCCGGAAATATTGCCGGAGGCAGCGAACGTGTAGACACAGATAAGTACGAGAAGGAAGATGCACGTGACTTCGCGTTGTGGAAAGAACCTGCGAGTGAAGCGGAGCCGGCGTGGGACACGGAAATCGGCAAAGGTCGGCCGGGTTGGCATATTGAATGTTCAGCGATGTCGATGAAGTATTTAGGTGAGACTTTTGATATTCACGCCGGCGGCGTCGATTTGGTTTTCCCACATCATGAGAATGAGATTGCGCAGAGTGAAGGCGCGACACGCAAACAGTTCGTTCGTTACTGGATCCACTTCGAACATCTGAAGGTCGAAGGCGAAACGATGTCGAAGTCGAAAGGAAACTACTTCACGTTTCGCGACATAACTGCGAAAGGTTTTTCGCCAGCCGCTATTCGTTATTTTCTTTTGAGTGTCCCCTACAATAAGCAGCTCAACTTCACTTTCGACGCTCTTGCGGGCGCCGAGAAGACTGTCAGCAGTTTGCGAGATTTTCGTGCGCGATTGAGTGAAGCCAAAACTGAGCCAGGTTCGAACGAAGCTCTGCACGAAACAGCACAGCGTGCGCTTCGCGAATTCGAAGAAGGAATGGACGACGACCTCAACACGTCAGTTGCGCTTGCGGTAATTCATAACTTGTCGCGTGAAGTGAACACTGCTCTCGCACGTAAAAAAGTAAAGGAAGAGAACAAACGAGAGTTGTTGCAGTTGATCGAACGGTTCGACACCGTGCTCAACATCTTCGGTCAGGAACAACGCGAGATGCTCGACAGCGAAGTTCAAAGGCTGATTGACGAACGTCAGGAAGCAAGGCGCCGGCGGGATTTCGGTAGAGCTGACGAAATTAGAATCGAGCTGGCAAATCGTGGGATCATTTTGGAAGACACCAAAGACGGCGTGAGATGGAAGAGGAAATAGGACATCTTCGAACTATTTGTCCCATTCGACCTAGCGTAGGAAGGACGCTTCGCATTGACAGGAACCATTCTCGAAACTGATCGCCTCCTTCTTCGCATGTGGCACGAGGAAACTGATTTCGAGCCATTCGCAAAGATGTGCGCAGATGAAAACGTCATGCGCTATCTCGGTGGTAAACCCATGGACCGGTTTGAAGCTTGGCGGTCAATGGCGTTTCACATCGGTCACTGGCAACTTCGCGGCTTCGGTCATTGGGCCATCGAAGAAAAATCTTCAGGACTCTTCGTGGGCCGTCTTGGTTTTCTCAACCCTGAAGGCTGGCCCGGCTTCGAAATCGGCTGGACACTTGCATCAGAAGCATGGGGCAAGGGTTACGCCACCGAGGGAGCACGTCGAGCACTCGCCTACGCTTTCGACGAGTTAGATCAACCTCACGTCATTAGTTTGATTAACCCGGAGAACAAAAACTCAATCAGGGTCGCGGAGCGTCTAGGTGAAACTCTTGAGGGAAAAACGCAGTTGTTCGGAACCGAAGTCTTGATCTATGGAATCGACCGACCTACGCGACAATGAAACCAAGTTGATCGAGATTCTTCAGCTCGCGTATTCAGGCGAGCGCGCCGCAGGTTACGCCTATCGTGGTCATTGGCATTCAGTAAGCGATCCGGAAGAGAAGAAACGCATACACACAATCGAAGACGAAGAGTGGCATCATCGACGACTGGTCGGAGAGATGCTCACTAAACTAGGATCTGGACCAGACAAAGTTCGCGAAATGAGAGCAACGATCATCGGTCGCACCCTTGGTTTGCTCTGTCATCTGAGCGGCTGGCTAGCACCGATGTATGGCGCGGGTAGACTCGAGAGTCGAAACATCGTCGAATACGAAACCGCTGCACGTTACGCACTCGCCTGCGGTCGTGATGAGTTCATCGATTGTTTGTTGACGATGGCGGAAGTGGAGTGGGAACACGAACATTATTTCCGAGAAAGAGTGTTGAGTCATCGGTGGGCAACGTGGTTGAAGATCTGGCCCCCACCACCGGCAAAAGAAACGATTCGTCAGCAGTTTCAACCAACGTCTGAAGAACTTGCCTGGTCACTTTAATATCTACTCTCGGGAGTATTGTGTCGTAATGCTGGGAGCGCAGGCGTCCTCGCCTGCTGGTTTCGTCAAAGTCGACTCTAGATGTAACTAGCAGGCGAGGACGCCTGCGCTCCCAGCATAAAGGCTCCGCTCAACTTCGATGAAGACTCTACTTTCATTTCTTTTGCTATTGCCAACAATCGCTGTTGCCCAACAACGGCCTAAACAATCAACACACGTCCGAACGGATCGACTAGCCTCCGAAGTAAAGGCCGAATTCCAACACGCGTGGCAGGGCTACAAGAAATACGCATGGGGCCACGACGATCTCAAACCTCTTTCAAAGTCATATCATGATTGGTACTCGGAACCTTTGTTGATGACTCCTGTCGACGCGCTCGACACGATGATTCTGATGGGGATGGACCAAGAAGCCGCGTCTGTTCGTGATTACATCGCTATCAATCTGTCTTTCGACAAAGACATCTCAGTGCAAAACTTCGAAGTGACGATTCGATTGCTTGGCGGACTGCTCACTAATTATCAATTAACTAAAGATAAACGACTGCTCACACTTGCGAATGATCTCGGGAAGCGACTACTTCCAGTCTTCAACTCACCGACCGGAATGCCCTATCGCTACGTCAATCTAAAAACTGGAGCAGTTCGTGACCCGGTTAGTAATCCTGCAGAAACGGGAACGCTGTTAATCGAGTTCGCAACTCTTAGCAAACTCACCGGCAATCCGGTCTTCTACGACAAAGCGAAGCGCGCGCTGGTTGAGACGTTCAAGCGTCGCTCGTCAATAGGCCTGGTGGGCGAATGGATAAATGTCGAGACTGGTCAGTGGACGAATTCAGACAGTCATATCAGCGGTGCGATCGATAGTTACTACGAATATCTGGTGAAGTGTTGGGTGTTGTTTGGTGATCGAGATTGCAAACGAATGTGGGACGAGAGCATCGTCGCAATAAACAAATACTTGAAAGATGATCTCAGTCAGCGAAACGAACTCTGGTACGGTCACGCTGACATGAACACCGGCAAGCGCGGCGCAACAACCTACGGTGCACTAGACGCGTTCTTCCCTGCGGTGCTCGCATTATCGGGTGATCTAGCGAAAGCAAAGCTTCTTCAGGATTCGTCTTTCAAGATGTGGCAGCAGGCTGATATTGAACCTGAGGAATACAACTACCGCGAGAACAAGATTACTTCACCTGGTTATCCACTTCGACCTGAGATTGTCGAGTCAACTTATTATCTGTATCACTACACGAAGGACCCAAGGTACTTTCGCATGGGTGAACAACTGTGGCGCGACTTTGTGAAGTACTGTCGCACTGATGAAGGTTATGCTGCACTAAAGAGTGTTGTCACAAAAGAAAAGTCGGACTCGATGCAGAGCTTCGTCTTTGCCGAGACGTTCAAATACTTCTACTTGCTGTTCGCCTCACCGAAAACGCTCAACTTCGATCAAGTCGTCTTCAACACCGAAGCCCACCCGGTGTTTAAGCGTCTGGTGCGAAAATAGAGAACCCTTTGGAGTGCGGCGGCCTGGCGCCGCTTTGTTACATTCGGATTTCGTCTCACGCTCAAGCTGTCGCTCTGACAAAGCGGCGCCAGGCCGCCGCACTCCAAGGAATCCTTTTACTTGTACTCCACTCCCAGATTCTCAAACAGGAACGCATAGATGTCACGTGTCTGTTCGATCGACTTAGTTGTGTTGCTCGCACCGTGCGCGGAGTTCGTGTCGATCCGAATCAGGATCGGATAATCACCCCCCTGGCCTGCCTGCAATGCAGCCGCATATTTGAAGTTGTGTGCCGGCACAACACGATCATCATGGTCAGCTGTGGTGATCAGCGTGGCCGGATATTTGGTTCCTGGTTTGATGTTGTGAATCGGTGAGTATGCATACAATGCCTTGAACTCAGCTTCGTTAGCCTCACTCGATCCGTAATCTGCAATCCAATTCCAACCGATCGTGAACTTGTGGAAACGCAGCATGTCCATCACGCCTGCTTGCTCGACAACCGCGCGAAACAGTTCAGGTCGTTGATTCGAAACTGCGCCAACAAGCAACCCACCATTTGATCCACCCTGTATCGCGAGCCTGCTGGGTGAGGTGTACTTGTTCTGAATCAGATACTCGGCTGCGGCAATGAAGTCATCGAAGACGTTCTGCTTCTTCAGCTTTGTGCCAGCCTCATGCCACTTCTCACCATACTCACCACCACCGCGCATGTTCGCCGACGCGTAAACAACACCCTGTTCGAGCAGTGCCAGGCGCAGAGAGTTGAACGAGGGCGCGGTCACAATATTGAAACCACCATAACCGTAAAGCACTGTTGGGTTATTACCATCGAGTTTGAGGCCTTTCTTGTAAACCAGAAACATCGGCACGCGTGTGCCGTCTTTTGAGGTATAAAAGACTTGCTTCGTCTCGTAGTTATCTGGTTTGAATCCAGGAATATCGACTGTGCGGAAGACTGTCGATCTCTTTGCAGCGATGTCGTACTTGTAGATTGTTGGCGGGACGTTGAAAGAAGTGAAGCTGTAGAAAACTACTTTGTCGTCACTCAAACCGCCAAAACCACCCGCTGTTCCGATTCCTGGTAGCTTGATCTCATTCTCGAGTTGACCGTCGAGACTGAAAACGTATGCGCGCGTAGCAACATCTTTGCGCCACGATGCGAACAATTTTCCACCGGCGGTGCCGACACTCTGTAACGGCTCTGTGCGTTCCGGCAACACGTCCTTCCAATTTTGCTGATCCGGATTCTTTGGATCTACAAGAACTACACGACCGTTCGGAGCATCTTTGTCCGTACGCATTAAGAACTTGTCGCCTACGTTGTCGATTATGCCGAAACTATCATCACCAATCGTTCCAACGATCGGGCTGAACGTTTTCTCTCCCTTAGAGAGATCTTTATAAAAGACTGCGTTTCCGCGTTTGCCCTTTCCTCGTTCGGAAACCGTCAGGATCGCGAACCGCTCATCTTCCGTTGTTCCGACGTTTTGAAAACGCTGGGGGTTTTCTTTGTCGTCGTAAACCAACTGATCATCAGTTTGCGCAGTCCCGACCTTGTGGAAGTAAACAGCCTGAAACTCATTCTTGGTTGTCAGTTCCCTGCCCTTTTCAGGTGCCGGATAACGGCTGTAGTAGAAACCGTCACCTTGCCATTCCACACCGGAGGCCTTAATCCACTTAATCTCGTCAGCCAACATCTTTCGCGTCGCAACTTCCATAACGTGAAGAGTCACCCAGTCAGAACCACCCTCAGAAGTACCGTACGCCAGATAGTGTCCATCCTTGGAAGGTGAAAACGCACTCAGCGTCGAGGTTCCATCTGCCGAGAACTTGTTCGGATCTAAAAACACCTCCGGAGTTCCATTCATACCTTTCTGGATGTAGTAGACGCTTTGGTTCTGAAGGCCATCGTTCTTCGTAAAGAAGTAAGTGTCGCCGCGATGGAACGGAGCCGAGATGCGCGGATAGTTGTAAAGCTGCGTCAAACGTTCCTTCAGTTTTTCGCGATATGGAATTTTGTCGAGGTATGCAAAGGTTACGGCGTTTTCTTGCTGAACCCAGGCTTTTGTTTCTGGTGAGTTCTCATCCTCCAGCCAGCGATAAGGATCGGGGACCTTTGTGCCGAAGTAATCATCGACTTGATCGACTTTTTTCGAGACGGGATAAGTCGGTTTGGGAATATCTGTACGTACTGTATTGATCGTCGAGTTAAGTTGTTTCCGTTGCGCAGAGGTGCGAGTAATCAATGGCGCTACCGCGAAAATGGAAAGCACCAGCGCCACCAACAGAAATGTAACCAGGCTTCGCCGCACACTCTTCGATTTGTACTTAAACTGCTTCTTCATGACTTTGTTCTCCGCAGGCAGGAATTAAGTTTTGTGCATACTTTAATTGAGCAGCTAACAAACTTCAACGCGATCTTGTAGAGAACCCTGAGCGATAGCGACGGGAAGCTAACAGTCGCGATTGGGTAGTGCCTGTCCCTAAAGTTGAGTGTAGCTACCCGTCGCTACCGGTCCGGGTTCCCTACTTGAGGTGGTTGCACTTTGATCTCACAAAGAACAAAGCTCAAAGTACAAACTTCCTTCGCAAGATGTGCGGATTCGACCATTCCCATTCACGTTGACACACAAGCTTTGGGCAGTGGTAGAATTCCAGCAGTTCAAACGTCATGTTTACTTCGCATCCCTTACATTTCCGTCCTCTTGAATCACGCGCGAACCTCTTCGCGGATTAGTTCTCCTTTGTCCAATTTCGCTTAATTTTCTAGCGAAATTCGCTTGGCTTGGACGAGGCGTCGAATCACCCCAACCAGGGCAGTATGGCTGTCCAACGCCGAACTTACAGCTCGATAACTCAAGGAGAAGCAAAGATGTCAACCACCGTAATAGCCCCGCCGAAGCGGCCTGAAATCAAAACTGCTTTGCCCGGTCCCAAAGGCCAAAAGATTGTTGAAGCCGACGCGAAGTTCGTTAACCCGGCTTACCCCCGTCCGTCGTTCAAACTTGTAGCTGAACGTGGCAGTGGTGTTTGGGTTGAAGATGTCGATGGCAATATTTTTCTCGATTGCAACGCCGGTGTAGCTGTTTGCTCCACAGGTCACTGTCATCCAGAAGTTGTTCGTGCAATTCAAGAGCAAGCGGAACAACTGATCCACATGTGTGGCACCGATTACTATTACCGGCATATGCCTCAACTTGCGGAGAAGCTTGATCAGATCGTTCCGATTAAAGCATCGACGCGCACACACTTCGCAAACAGCGGCACCGAAGCGGTTGAGACGGCCCTCAAGCTTGCCATGCATGCGACTGGTCGCGAGAAGTTTATCGGGTTCTTCAACAGTTTCCATGGAAGAACATTAGGGTCGCTCTCATTAACTTCATCGAAGGCTGCGCAACGAAAGGGATTCAAACGACAGGCGTTGGACGTTGTTCACGTGCCGTATCCGAATGAGTTTCGCAACCCATTCAGTCCCGCCGAATGTGGTGATGGAGGCGCTGGACAAGGTGCACTGAATTGGATCGAGGAACGCCTGTTCAAAACTACGACACCGCCTGAAGAAGTCGCCGCGATCGTAGTTGAAGCAGTTCAAGGCGAAGGTGGTTACGTGCCTGCTCCGAAGAATTTTCTTCAAGGGCTTCGTCGCATTTGCGACACGCACGGAATTCTTTTGATTGTCGATGAAGTGCAGTCGGGAATGGGTCGCACTGGAAAGATGTTCGCGTGCGAATATTATGAAGTTGAGCCAGATATCATTTGCATCGCGAAGGGAATTGGCTCAGGTTTGCCCATCGGCGCTTGCGTCGCTCGTGCTGATTTGATGGATTGGAAACCAGGCGCGCATGCGTCAACTTTTGGGGGCAATCCAGTCTGCATTGCAGCAGCGTTGAAGACGATCGAATTACTTGAGAATGAACTGGTGGCAAACAGTGCCGAAGTTGGTGCTTACATGAAAGCCGGACTCGAAAAGTTGAAGCAGAAACATGAGTGCATCGGTGATGTGCGTGGTATGGGATTGATGATTGGAGTTGAGATCGTTGAAAACAAACAATCGTTAAAACCTGATGCGGACTTGCGCGATCGAATCGAAGTAGCGTGTTTCGACCGCGGACTAATCATTCTTGGTTGCGGCGCGAATTCGATCCGCTGGTCGCCGCCACTTATTTTGACGAAGGAAAACGTCGACGTCGCGCTGGAAATCTTCGACGAGGCGATTACTGCGTCGGTAGCTTAGTTCTCCTTTCGTTAATCACGTTGTTCTTTGAACTTCAGGCTTTGTACTTTGATAACCCGCAGTGAATTGAACCACCAAGAACGAGGCCGCAGAACAAAGTACGCAGTACAAAGTCCGTACTTCAGTATCTCTGCGCGACACCAGACACGCACCTCACGGTATCGCGGGCGATAAGGAGTTCTTCGTCGGTCGGAATTACGTAGGCAGCGAGGCGGCTTGAGTCTTTACTGATTAAGCCGCCTGTTTTGTGTCCGTGTTCCTGGTTTCTTTCTGGATCGAGTTCCAATCCGATCCATTCCAACCCATTGCAAATCCGCGCTCGAACTTCCGAGGAATTTTCGCCGATACCACCAGTGAAAATGACGGCTTCTGCGCCACCAGCAATCGCAAGGAACCCGCCGATATATTTTCGCGCTCGGTAACAAAAGACTTCAATCGCAAGATGTGCACGTCGATCGTTGTTTTCGCGTTCCTCATCGAGCAGTTCACGCATGTCGTTCGTCAGACCTGAGATTCCAAGCAAGCCAGACTGCTTATTGAGTAGTGTTTCAACCTCGCGTGGTGTCAATCCTTCTTTTACACTGATGAAATCGATAATGGCCGGATCGATATCACCCGACCGCGTTCCCATCACGAGTCCTTCAAGAGGTGTGAGTCCCATCGACGTATCGATAGAGTTGCCATCGCGAATAGCCGCGATTGAACAACCATTCCCGAGATGGAGAGTAATGACGTTTGTCCGTTCGCGTTCAATTCCCTTTAACTGGCGATACCTGTAAGCCACGTATCGATGTGAGGTCCCGTGGAATCCATATCGTCTGATTCGATACCGACGATAAAGCTGGTAAGGAATCGCGTACAGGTAGGCCTGCTCAGGTAATGTCTGATGGAACGCAGTGTCGAAGACTGCGACTTGCGGCAGACCAGCTCCAAACACTTCACGAGCAGCTTGAATACCCTTGATATTGGTTGGATTGTGTAAAGGCGCGAGCTCAATGCAATCTTCGATAGCGCGCAGCACGTCCGCATCGATTACCACAGAATGTGTAAAGTGTTCACCGCCGTGTACAACTCGATGACCGATTGCGTTAATGTCTGCGACGCTTTGGACCTCGACAGGGCCGGCATCAGATGTGGCCCAACGAAGAAGAAACTCGACAGCAGCACGTGTGTCGCGCAAAGGGGCCGTTGAACGTTTCTTATCCTGCTCCCCGGCTTGCAAGGTAATGATTGCCTCGCCGCCGATTCTTTCGATGGTTCCTCGAGCGAGGCGACGATCAGTGTTGTTAGCGATAGACTCCAGATCAGTGGCGATGATCTGGAATTTGATCGTTGAGCTACCGGAATTTAGGACGAGAATGTTCAAGAGATTTTAGATTTTTGACTTTAGATCTGTGATTTTAGATTCTTGATTTGAATTTTCGACTGCTGGTTTTTGCCTCTTGTTAATTTTGTAAATCGTGTCTTTGGTTTTTTGCCGTTGGACATGGGACATTGGACGTTGGACTGTTGAACTACAGAAGTTTGGCCTTTATCTCCTCAACCCTTTTGCGCAGCCGTTCTTCATCAACGGTCGCAACTTTACCGTCACGATAAACTTCCTTTCCAGCCACTATCGTAGCAACAACATCGTGTCCAGACGACGTAAAAATAAGGCTTGCAACCGCATCGTAACTCGGAATTTGGTGCACGCCGCTCAACGCAACTACCGTCAAATCGGCCTGAAGACCTGGCCGCAAGTCACCAACTTGCGTATCGAGACCCAAACACTTCGCGCCTC
>PSRF01000234.1 GCA_003175865.1 Blastocatellia bacterium | reverse complement strand
GTTCAGCATCGGCTGCTGAATCGAGAACTTTCTGAGCCTGAATGACCGCATCAATATTCTGTTGCGCCAGAATCGCCTCTCGCTCTGCTCCGCTCTTTCGAAGCTCTAACTGCTGGCGAACAACAGTGTCGCTCATTCCAGGATCCCTCTGCTCTACGCGTGCCGTGTCCTCAGCTGCCTTCAGTACCGTTTCGGCTTCCTGTACCCTAGTCTCAGCTGAAGTTAGCGCCTGCCTTGCCGACTCTTCCTCCTTGAGCAGGTGCGTGGCCCGGGCTTTGGCATCCTCGATGTCTCTCGACAATGTCTGAATGCGTTGGACCTCTTGTTCTGCAACGCGGACCTGCTCAGCGGCAGCATCGCGCTCCGCAGCTTGGGCGGCGAGCTTTTCAAGCTGCGCAAGCCGCTCCGCTGCAGAAGCCACTATTTCTCTTTGCTGATCCCGTTTCTCTAGCAGCTCTCGCAACGACTTTTCAGCACCTTCCGACTCCGAAACAATCCGTTGGAGCCGTTCCTTCTCATCCCGGGTTTCCCTAACTCGATCAGCCGCTATCTTGAAGACGCTGCCCTTGGCGGTTTTCTTTGCACCTTTGTCGGTATACGCTTCGTCTCGCCTCGCTTGGACGCTCTTTAGGAGTGCAATAAACAATGGATCTTGTGCCACCGCCTGAAGTGCTGCGGCGATTTGTTCCTTGCCGCTGGATGTCACATCGCTCTGAAGGCTCTCGCGGAGCATTGCTGCCACATCTGATTGCGTCGACAGTAGCGCTGTCGCCAGAAAACTTGTGGGAATGCCCTTGTTACCACCAGAGCCACCGGGTTCGGGAATTCCCCAGCGCAAGATCTCCCTAAGTCTCCCGTCTACTTTTCGGGCCCGTTCTACGTCATCAAAGTCTCGGCCATTCTTAGATTCCTGCAATAGTGATGAACCGCCCCTGCCAAATTCTTTCCGAACGCGCCATATGCGCTGCTGTTCGGTCTCAAAGGTCAGTTCAACAAGTGGAGCCTGCGCGCCAGTCCAGGCCACGTATTGGTCGCACGACGTTGAGCCGTGTGGGAGTAAAAGCGCTAAACGTATCGCCGCTACGAGCGTTGATTTGCCGAGGTCGTTCGGGCCGTATAAGACATTGAGGCCTCGGCCAAATTCGATGTCGGCCTCTCGCACACCGGCAAAGTTCGCTACACGCAGGCGGTGCAACTTCATATCCGGTGTCTCCCTCTAGAATGGTGGCTCTGGAGCATCTTGTACAGGTGGGACAACGCTCGTGTGGCCTTTGACCTCTCAACTTCGTCGATGGCAGTTGCAACCAGGAGGTCTAGCCGGTCAACTGTATCTTTGATTACCGGCGGAAGATCCTCAGGGAAAGCATCTCCAGAACCCACCTGTAACTGCAAATTTGTTCGGTCCACCAGCACAATACCGGCGCGTCCATGTGTTGCGTCCGTGCCTTGGAGTTCGCGAAGTATACGTTCCACTTCGCTCTCTTCCGAGAGGGACACGGTCATGTCGAGGCAGAGTCTGACAACGTGGTGATCAAGATCTTGAATTGCAAGGACACCGCGAAGCTCATTGAGGTCACGGCATCGGACATCGATCCAGCGCCAAAAAGCCACAGGCTCGGCGTCAATACGCGGGCGGCGACCACGTCGAAATAGCGCAACAAGTACGACGTTACCTGCACCAGGCTCGTCAAAGCTCGTTGGCTCAGGAGCACCTGGATACACAGTTGGAACCAATGAGTCGGCGGTAACATCCCGATATGAGTGTGTATCGCCGATAGCAAGATAATCCAGTCCTCTTTGGAGCCCGGCATCCCGACAAATCGGAAAGTTAGTCTCGTGGCCATCAATATCAAAGGTGCTGCCATGTACGCAGCCTATACGGAGTCTGCCATCGCCTGGAGTACGCGGCGGGAGGGCCAGGGCCAAGTTGTTTTCGCCGGCCTTCGAGTGGCATGGACGCGCGTACAGCACAGCATCCTTTGAGATTTCATACACGAAGTCATCACGATCAACTACATGGATCCAATTCGGGAGGCGGGCACGGAAGGGGTGGCTTGGCGACCATACCGACTCGTGCGTCAGGGGATCGTGATTACCGGGTACAAGAAACATCGGAACATCGGGTACCGAGCGTTCGCGGAGCATCTTTGCAAGTTCCTCCCAAAAAACGGGCTCGGGTTCCGGATCATCGAAGAGGTCCCCAGCGCACAATAACGCGTGAACGGCATTGCGACGCGCGACATCAAGGATGTTGATAATCACGTCCATCCGCGCCCGCGAAAGCTTTTTCTGCGCTTCCTCGGGGAACGAGGGGAACCTGCGTCCCAAGTGCCAATCCGCTGTATGCAGCAGTTTCAGCACGACGTCTCCAGGTTCGCTTGCGAAATCCGAAAAATTGCGTTGAACAGTATCCTTACTTTGGGCGGCTGGTACCGAAGCTTGTGGTACTTTTCCCTCCATTTTTTGTAAACCTCATCTTCTCTGGACTCCAAGGCGGTGATGCGACTCTCGAGATTTTCATCCCTACTCGCGAGATCTCGGATTTCTGCCTCAATCCGGTCTCGCGCGGTTGCCCCAACGACTTCGTCGCGCCGGTCTCTTGCGTATCGCAATTTGTCGCCAATACTCGCGCGCTCACGACGATAGACAAGAATCTTGTCCTCAACGAAACGTTCGAGTTGCCGGATCGCCTGTTCAAAATGCTTCTGTTCGCTCCTCTCGATTTCCCGCTGATCTACAAACACAGCTTCGTCCAAAGCATCTTCCAGGGAGGCTTCATCGACAGCTGCCATGAGAGCCGCCGAATCTGTCGCTTTCAAACGAGGCAGCTTTCTGGCAAGTCCGGGATCAATCGGAGTGCCGCCGACTACAGCTGAAGAAACAAGTCGTTGTATGGGCTCAAATCCGTTGTAGTCCACCAGTGCGACCCGAATAATGCCCATCTTTCCCGCGAGTGCAGCTAGATCTGCTGGAGGGTTGGGCGGCAGATGGAGTTCGACAGATCCACCCTGCCAGTTCCGAGCACGTGCTATCGCAGCCCGAACGAGCGGGTGAACCAGGTTCAGTGCTTCTGCGTCTTGCAGAAATCGTGCATCTCCGGTCGCAAAGCGCCGGCCATCTCCAATCTCCGCGGCCAATGCATTAGTGGGGCTAAGCTCAAATACGACCCTGCCGTTCTCCTCTAGCCGCCGATAACTTACTCCCTCAACCGCAAGATAGGCGTCTACTAAGTTGGCGATGTCTTTATCAAGACCAGCTAGTCCGTGGGGTAGCTCCTCTCGCAGATTTCTGAAAACTTTTCGCACATTTTCGTCGAACCGCGACTCTATAATTTGTGAGGTTCTCTCGTACTCCTTCTCGTACACCGCTCTACGCTCGGCGATCTTATCGCGCAAAGCGGCGATTTCTCGGGTTACTTCGTCCAGAGTCCGTGATCGACTGTAGATGTTCCGGAGATCGTTCTCCAGCTCGACTGACAACGCGGAAACAACAATCTCAGGGGCATCTGTGCTGGGCTCATGCAAGACTGTGTCTGACGCATCCAGGACTCTACCGAAAAGGTCTAGTTTTTGGCTCAGAATCTCAAACGTCAGCCGATTTGCTTCATTGTCGCGGGCAAGGAAGTTAACGACTGTGACGTCGCGTTCTTGGCTGTATCGGTGACACCGGCCAATCCGTTGTTCGATGCGTTGTGGGTTCCAAGGCAGGTCGTAGTTGATAACCGTGTCACAGAATTGAAGATTGAGTCCCTTTGCTCCCGCTTCGGTACAGATGAGCACCTTTGAACGGGTACGGAATTCATGCACTAGGGCAAGTCGAACAGCGACTTCACGGCTCGGTTTGGACCCTCTCGGGAAGCGTGAACCTTCCTCCCTTTGCCAGTGTGCATAGGCTTGTTGTGCTCGCTCGTGGTCATTCACCCCCCTGAACAACGTGATCTCCTCATCCTTCAGACCCGTTGCGAGCAGCAAGGATCGCAAGTATTTCTGAGTCGTAATCGATTCAGTGAAGACAACGGCCTTTCCGCTGCCGCGACCGTTTCCACCAAGATTGAGCACTACTCGAATTGCATCCTGGAAAGATCGTGCCTTTGCGTCGTCTGGCAATGAATTTGCACGGGCGATGAATCCTTCGACGCGGGCCAGCTCATTAGCGATTGCCGAGTCGTCCGGTTTTGAAACTGGCTCATCAGACGCTTCATCAATGTCGTCTTCATCCTCAAGGTCGCGGTACATCCGAAGAACTGTTTCATCGGTTTCATGGGGATCCGGCTGTCCTCGCATCCGGTGGAGACGTGCGGCCACGTTCTCCAGACTCGCCGCGAGTGCAGCGATTGACGACGCCATTCGCCGATGGAATCCAATCAGCAGAAGCCGCCTTTGCCTACCGGAAAAAGCGTACAAAGTAGGCTGAAGGAGGTATTCAGTCACATCGTCGTAAAGTGAACGCTCATCGTCGCTCATTGCGTACTCGTACAGCCTGCAGCGTCGCTGCGTAAACGGACGGTCAAGAAACTCCTGGGCTTGGCGACGAAGGGTTCGTTGCAGGACCACACTCAGTCTTCGCTGCAATTCATGCTCTTGGCCTGGCACCAAAGTCCGATCATCGTCTTCACAAAAGACCTTGCGAAAGGTCGCAATCTCGCCAAGCAGCGTACCTGTAGGCTCGACGTACTGGACGAGACCCCATAGCTCAGCCAGAGAGTTTTGCATTGGGGTCGCCGTCAGCAACAACACGGGTGATGAACGCAGGAAGCCGCGCACTCGATGGGCCATCAAGGCTTGATCCGAGCTGTCATCGTAGCGTCCGTCGCGACTGTATCTCCTGTGCAATCCGGCAAAGATTTCGTGTGCCTCGTCGATCACGACAAGGTCAAATGCCGGAGCAGCACCAAGAGCTGAGGCACCGCGGTCGCTGCCTGCGAATTCGCGGCCGACAAGATACACGCCGGGCGCGATAAAGCTCCGATGATCATCTTGCGCTTGGATAGCAAACAGATTTGCTAGCTCGTTTTGCCACTGACCAATGAGTGACTTTGGAACAATCAACAGAATTCGCTGCGCACCTTCTGTTCGGCTCTGCGCAATAACCAAACCGGCTTCAATGGTTTTCCCGAGTCCTACTTCATCGGCGAGAATGCAGCCACCATCGCGAAGACGGCGCAACGCGAAGATTACCGCGTCAATTTGGTGAGGATTTGGATCAATTCGAGCTTGACGTTGTGATGCTGCGTAGCGCTCTAGGTCATCCGGCCGGCGCACGCGTATTAGGTCTTCAGCCAATATGCGTTGATTAAATGGATGGAGCGTCATGCCTTTCCACCCTCCAACATTTCAACCCTCTCCAGAAACCTAATAGTTCTGCAGCAATGCATTCCCATGGGTCACGTCTTTGCAGCAAACGATTTGTACCCTTAACTGCGAATTAACGCGGATGCCAATGAAGCAGTTGAATCGTTGAATCAGTTAGTCGACCGGAAGAGAAGCTGTTAATCAGTGGTCCTTTACGATACGGGCGTCCCCGAAGTCTTCTGAATCCCAAGTATGGTTGCCTTCCTCAAGCCGCTATCTGTTGGGACAGAGACTTCCTCATCCACCATATGGCCCACCAAAGCCTTTCCTGCGACGTGGTCGATGGAATAAATGCCCAACGGGGCATCAGTTCCGTCGGTGCTAATGACAATCGTGTGTTGCCGGCTGGGGTCATCATTAAACGAAACCAGGACCTTATCTCCAACCTGCACTGGTTTCTCCTCGTCTAGGGCTGAGACCGCCTCGGTTTCAGGGTGCGATAAATCCGAAATCACTCTGAATTCCGTGTATGAAGCTGGCGCGAAGTCGGAATTCGTGGGATTAATCCCCAGTTCATTGAGCGTCGATACCAAATCGGCAAGGCATGCTTCTGGATCCAGTTGGAAGCTCGAACCCCAACAGCGCCAGAATCGCCATCCAACGCGCTCCATAATGCGCTGACGACCCAGATCGTCTGCCCATCGATCAGGGGTGTGGTATTTGTCACCATCAAGCTCGATGGCCAGTCTGCGATCAGCGTCGCCCTCGACAACCATGTCGATCGAGAACGGGCCCACGCGCACTTGGGGAGTCACTCGATAGCCCATGTCGAGAAGACGCTTAAGAACATCACGTTCGAACTCTGATTCACACTGATCGAGTAATGTCGTTGTTTCAGGGTTCACCAACGGCATGGGGTTCTTGAAATGTCTTAAGACGCGAGCCTTGAGGTCTTCTGGTTTCAGCATGTCCTCGGTCACGGAATGAAACAGGTACATGCGGTCGCGAGCTCGCGAAAGAGCAACATTGAACCGTTGCTCAAAAAGAAGCGCAGTCTTGGTGCTCCTCGTCGCTGGGCACTCGACCATACTGACGAACATTATGTCCCGTTCTTTTCCTTGGAATGTTGCCGAATCGCCGCATGTGATCTGATGACGAAGAAATGCTTCTTCGCCGATGCGTTCCAACAAGCGACCTTGAATATGCTGAGCTTGCTTCGACCCGAGCAACGAGACGACACCGATCGAGCGCTTTGCGAACACCGGGTCTTTCACCAGCTGTTCGATCTCATCAACGATGCCTTCCGCTTCAGGCTCATTTATTTGTCTTTTGTCCTTGTGACCATGCAGAACGTGAACAGCAATTAATGGAGGCGTCAATCGCTCCGACGATTTTGCGATTCGGACCGGCATGATGGGTTCTTCATAGAACTGGAAGCTAAAACGTATGATCGGTTCGACACATCGAAAGTGCTCCCGCAGCATGATGCGCTTGCCGGGGAAGGTTGCGAGCGCCAGTTCGTACAAAGAGAAGCCCGGTAGCATCAGCGCCCCGAAAGGTTGGTCCTTAAGATAGTTGTGCTTAAGCTGCAGGAGTTTTTTCTCCTCCACGAATGCGGCGGTCGGACTGACCTGCTTATCATCTCCAACGACGAGCACTCTCTTGCCCCGAAGTAGCGCCGGCAGTGCTGTGATGTCCGACTGAGATGCCTCGTCGATGATGACTAAATCGAACGATCCCAGCACTGCCGGAAGATTTTCTGAGATTCGCCAAGTGGGCATGATCCAGCAAGGCACAGCGGCATACGACTTCTCCATAGCGCTGCGAGCGTCCCGCCTAAACCGTCGAGCTCGGATTCCTGTTCCACGACCGATGTGCCGAAGGGCAGACATAAACATATTCAAGGCGGCTTCGACTTGATGGCTGATATTGCGCCTAAGCCCTAGATAGGTTCTTAGTCGCACTACTTCCGAAAACGCGCGCTGAATCTCGTTTTCATACTTAAAACGGACCTGGGACAACTCACGGAAGCGATCTCTGCCGTCGATCTCTTCCAGGTACGATCGATAGCGGGACCAATTCCAACTCTCCGCCCAATGACTGGACGTCCACGGATCCTCTCCGTCGACCACCACGGATGTTGTGACTGCATCTGCCCACTTGGGCGCTCCGGACTCTCTGATTAAACCCGCGATCCTTCTTACAGATTCAAGCGTAGTCTTAAAAGCGTGGATTCGCTCCAGCCCCCGTGTGAGCTCCTGCCAACGATCAGAGACATTCTTGGAAACGAGGGCAGGATTTCCAAGATCCTGCACGAGAAACTGCTGAAAGTTCTCCACGACAGGACCGGTAAAACCTGACAGCTTTCGAACACACTCGTTCACCAGTTCGCGCGATGACTCAAATCGCACAGCCGCCAAATTTGCCTTGATTGCGTCAATTGCTCGACCAGCGTACTCGCGGGACGTCAAGATCGGCTCGATTTCTATCCCATGCGGGAATAGCTCGGGGAGTTCCCTCCTAATACGATCCGTATGTTTCTGCGCGGTGCTCCTGGCCCTTTCGATCTTGTCAAAAATCTCAGACAACCAGCGAGCGGTAGCTTCACCTTGATCCCTAAGAATTGGCAGATCGTATTCTGCAGCAGCCGCATTCCAACGGACGATTACAGTGGCTAGTTTGGCTCTCCACGCCAGATACCGCTCGATTTTGTACCAATCTTCAGGTGATCCTGGTACCCGACCTTCAATTCTGATCGCAGAAAATAGTTGCTTCGTCCGGCTTTTGCCCATAGAAATTAGCCCGAACGGCCTTTCACCACCCGCGGCCCTATGCACAGCCAATGGCAGCTCACTGTCATCAATCGCCGCATCTGGGCAAGATACTGCGTACGCAATGACTTCCGACCGCTTCTTGCGGATCTCCGCAATCGCAACCAGTACCCCTTCAAAAAGTTGGTCTCTGTCGTCCTTGGTGCCCGCCTTCTGCCATCGAGCTACGAAGGTCGTAAGCCACGGTAGCTCCGATGTAATATGGAAGAGAGCAAGAATCTCATTGAGTGAGCCTAGCAAGGCTTCGCATCTCTCAACCGCTTTCGCTGAGCTCACACAAAGCCGTGGGAAATTCTCCTCGTTCATCAGAGATTGGAGCCTTTCCGCGTTTACGAGATTGTCGTGAAGAACGAGGAGTTGGGAACCACCGGGAAGGTCTGCTACTGCAGGAATAGTGCCGTCTATGTAACAAAGATCCCGTCCGAGGTTCCGTCGCGCATTGCGCAGGTCGGAAATGTCATCCTCATCAAACTTAGGATCATACCTTGAATCAAGGCTGAGAACATCCGGAAACCAGGAATGACGGCCCGATTCGGAAACCACAAGTCGAGCGAGTTCGATAGGCAGTAAACCTTGAGGATCATTCTTGGAAGGAACTCGGCTGAGGTGTTTGTTGGCAAACCTCGCAAGTTCGGTGTCGGTAGCCGTTAGGCGCCTCTTCAATTCCAGGATCTGGTGTTGCGCCGTGATTATCTGTCTCTCGAGACTTGCGGGATTCATCTGCGTCACAGCGCTAGCCAACAGACTCACTGCTCTCTCAAGTTGCTTAAGTCCTTCACGTTCACTGGTGAGCAGGCTAATGGTGAGATCTCTGATTCCTTCTGGGATATGCTCACGAAGAACCGTCAACGCTGCTTCGCCTTTCGAAGTCACCAAGACTTTCTGACCCGTTGCAAGGCAGTGGCAAATTATGTTCGCGATGGTGTGCGTCTTGCCTGTGCCTGGAGGACCCTGAACGACGACGCCATCAGCTTCCTGTAGACGTTGCACGATTGCGATTTGATCCCCATTGAAGGGTTTCGGAAAGAAAAATTCTTGATCACTAGCTGGCACATCAGCGTCGTTGACTCGAAAAGACTGCATCGAGGGCCCGCCCAGAGTTGCCTTGGTGATGTCCACTAGAGTCGGCGTGTACGTCGAGTCTGGCGACGGAACCTCGACAAGTTTTCTGGCAGGTCCAGGAATGTTGTCAGAGCTCTGAACTGCGTTTCGTAGGCGCTCAAGATCGTCGATGAAGAAGTTGGCAGAACGCACCCGCGCGTAAATTGCCCAGATATCTGATATGACCAAAGAGCTGGAGCTAGGCGGCAGGCTTCGATCGTGAACATCGGCAATGTAGTCCGGATGATATCGACCGGAAGAATCCAGATGGGTCGCCGCAAACCGAAGGACCGATTCGAAACTGCCGCGCTGGAATGGTGAGAACTCTTGATCAGATGGAAGCTTTTCGAAGAAGTCTCTAGCGAAATTCAGGGTTGCATCGACACCCTCAATTTCGAGGCTGTAATAAGGTCCTAACGCCAATTGCGGCGCAGCAGAACGGGGACCGAGAGTAATCACGCCTGTATCGATGTCAACCTCGATTTCCACAAGCTGCTCAATGAGCGGATGGTCAATTTCTTCGTTATCAACCTTCCATCGTGCTACTCCAACGCCCCACACTAGCTCAAGGGGATGTTCAGCCCCTTCTGCCTGGAGAGACTGGCACAAGCTGAAGAACTTGTCATAGATGGCAATCGAGTTCCGTCTGGGCTTCTCAGCTTCCGCCCAGTGGGCCCATGTGATGTTCACGTAGTTTTCTGCTGCAGCCTTCAGGTGCGGTGCATCGCTCAGACGTAACACGACATCGACCATAGGCTTGCCGTCACGCAACTTCAGCGAAGGCAGCAGATCAGCCTTATTAGCCTTCCCGCTGCGGACTAATTCGTCAGCATCCGACGGGCTAGTGGTTCGTGTCAGAATCTCCAGCAGCTTGGGTGCACGAAAAGGGTCGCGGCTCACGACAATCCAATCTCTGAGTTCGCTCGGCGGCAAAGGAGGGTCTTCACGTTGGAGACGCTCGATTCGCAGCCAGGCTTGGCCATCTTCGCTAAGCGCGTCGTGAGTTATCCCGAGCTGACCCTTGAGATCGACTTCTGAAAAAACGAATTGCTGGTATTCCTTGAGTGAAAAAACCGGCTTCTCCCCAACCTTTGCAAGATGTTCCAGATAACTAAGCAGGTCGAGAAGCTTGTTGTGTATGTCAG
>PSRF01000387.1 GCA_003175865.1 Blastocatellia bacterium | reverse complement strand
GCCATAATAGTTTGGAGTAACCAAGTCAGGCTTACCATCATTGTTCAGGTCAGCGACCGATAACGTCTGTGGTCCGTTGCCAACTGGGAAACTAATCGGTGAGCTGAATCCGCCTGTTCCATTCCCAAAGATGATCGAAGCAATACTATTGCTGTGGCTTGTCGCAACGATGTCTGTGTTCCCATCGCCGTCTAAATCGGCGGCGTAAGGACAATTATTCGCTGCGCTTGCGAACGTCTGAGAAGTCGGGAATAACCCTTGCCCGTTTCCATAAAAGATTACGAGAGAAGTTCCGCTGCCACTCGTGGCAAAATCAGTATTCCCATCGCCATTAAAGTCGCCAACTGCAAAGCCGGCGTTAGTGTAGTTATCAGGAAAGGATTGAGAGGGTAGATTAGTGACAGTAAATCCGCCCATACCATCTCCCAAGAGTAGAGATTCATTCTGGGCTTGCTGGTTAGCAGTAATCAGGTCTGGTTTTCCGTCATGATTGAAATCTGCTGTCACGACCTTGACAGGACCTAATCCGGACAGATAAGTGCCCGTTTGCGAAAAACCGCCGTTTCCATTTCCAATCATGATTGCGAGACCAGCGAACTGGTGGCCAATTGCCAGATCGAGCTTGCCGTCCTGATTGAAATCTGCAACTACCATTTCATAAGCTTCGCCAGGGCCATCTGAATATCGGTTCGGTGACGAAAAGGTGCCGTTGCCATTTCCCATGTAGATCCAAACTGTTCCGTCTCGACTTCCAACTGCGAGATCCTGTTTGCCGTCATTATTGAAATCACCAGCGGCGACCGGGACGTTGAAGTTGCCTGCTGAGAGAACTGTCTGACGGACAAAGCTTCCTGTTCCATTGCCAATGAAAATTCCAACGAACGACGCGTCATGCGCAGTAGCAGCAACGTCAAGGTTGCCGTCGTTGTTAAAGTCGGCAATTGCCGTGCGCACCGTAGTGCCGCTATTTGAGAAATGCCAAGGTGAACCGAAGAGTGGCAACGTACAGTCGTTTGCACTGCCTCGGCTAGTAAATACAACCACGGAAAGCGCCAAGAGGAATATTGGCTTTAAAAGGAAACGGCAGGCTATTTTGCTGTACATAAGTGGTCCTCGCTGATTGGTTGCGTTATGAAGTCAGTGGTCCATCTAAGGAATTGGTCTTGAGTCTGAGCAATGGCCTGAAAGTTTTTGTCGTTTGCTCATTTGCGACAGCGATCTTCTGGGACGACATGCCATCGACCGTTGCATCGAAGTCAACGGGTTCTCTACACATTTATGGAAGAATGGCTGAAACCATTTCATGGCAATTTGAATTACGTACACTTGGAAGACGTTGAACAAGGTCAGATATTGAAATCGTCTTCTCTGAGATAACAGGAAATTTGGCGGGCACGAATAACCTTTTGGAGTGCGACGGCCCGGCGTCGCTTTGTTACAGCGACTCTCACTCTAAGGACCTATCTGCATTTTCGAGAGGTATCGCGATAACAAAGCGGCGCCGGGGTCGCCGCACTCCAAGGAGTTACTTCACTTCAAACTTGAACGAGGCCGCCGACAAGAATTATTCGGTTCTCGCCGGCGGCCTCCAAGTTTCGGTCTTATTATTCTTATTTGCCTGTCGTTCCTACGGTCCTAACGGACACTTCGTACCAAACTTCAAATCATTATTCGGAGAGGTGCTGTACGACATCGACGCCGTGCCGCAGGATGAGATTGCCAGCGGCGCAATCCATCGCACTCGTGCCGCCGGTTCCACCAACTCTGTAGTCCAGCCGCCTGTTTCTTGACGTGATAGCTTCAATCCACTTTGATCGCTCGAGCTGACGTAAAACTTCCCGTCTGTGGAGTTGAAGGTGATCCAGCAGTACGATCCGCTGTCCACTATTTGAGCTGGATCCCATGAGCTCCCATTCCAATGCAAGAACCTGACTCCGCCTGAGGTTCTATGTACGATGGCGGGGTTGCCGGCGTTGTCATATGCAAGCGAGGCAAAAACACCGTAACCCACGACTCCAGTTTCAACAGTCTGAACAACCCAGGTTGAACCATTCCACCGGGCGAACTTCAACGTATCCAGAGTTCCATCACCATCTACGTCATCAGAAAAGGCAATTGATGGATTGCCAGATGCGTCATACGCAAGTGAGTTGTATCTTGCGCCTGCCGACGCCACATTCTGAAGAGTCCATCCAGTAGCAGTCTTTCGAGCGAACTTCAAAAAGCCGGTTTTCCTTGTGAAAGTTCGATAACTGATCGACGGGTTTCCGTCTGGCGCGTAGGCGAGGGAAGTCACATCGTTGTTGGCATCCCTACTTTCGAGCGTAGTGATCTGCCACGACTGAGTTGACGGAACCCATTGCGCAAACTTGAGCACGCCCCAGCCGTAACTCAATGATGGGTTGTTGAGTTGATCGTAAGCCAAACTGATTCCCGTCCTAACTCCGTCTCCCGGGTCTACGGTCTGAATGTTCCATTGATTTCCATCCCAACGCGCAAACTTGAGATCATCAAGCGTGTAGTCTGAGTACCCTAACGCTGGTTGCGGGTTTGCGGATTTGTCATAGGCTACGGAGGAATAGAAGCCAACATCATTTGCAGTGTCCTCAATAGTAGTAATGGCCCAAGGTCCAACTGCGGTCCTACCATTTGTAAACGCAAGGCCCGAGTAGTTACCAACTTCATCCGCAACGCGCAGAGCAAAATAATAATTAGTGTCAGGTTTCAACCCAGGGACTGTAATGTTGTCTGCTGTTCCAGAGAACTTAGGCACAGGTTCTCCATTAGCTACTGTTGCTTGTGCAAAATTCCCGGCGTTGATCGGTGAGGTTGAATAGCGAACGTCATAGAGATAGGCAACACCCGTGTTGCCATCGTCCCCGGTGGCTGTGAATCGTAGAGTGACTGAAGTGGGAGTGGCAGTCAGATTATCTACAGCAAGATCACTGATATCAGCTGGCGAACATGGCGCTCCAGAACAGTTGTCTGACAACACCAAAGAAGACTGCAAAGCGCGCCCGGCGTTTAGGCGACCACCACTCACAGTCTTACCCGCCAAAGCAGGTATCGGATCGACTGTGCTCATGATCCTGGTCTTCACATCGGAGACACTTAGCGTTGGAGACGCCGCCATAATCAAAGCTGCAACTCCAGCGACGTGTGGACACGCCATTGACGTACCGTCTAACGACTTAAACTGGTTATTGGGCCAGGTGGAGATAACTTTTACACCTGGTGCTCCGAGATCCACCCAGCTCGAACTGTAATTAGAAAATGTCGCGAGGGCGTCGTTGTGATCGGTTGCAGCGACTGAGAGTATGTTTGCGTTGTTGTATCCAGCAGGATAAACAGCTTGGTTCGAGCCGCTATTACCTGCAGCCGCGACAAACAGTGAACCGGAGTTAGCGATAGCATCTTGAAGTGCTTGCGAGCGTTTGCCGCCGGCCCAGCTATTGCTCGTTACGCGAACAATATTTGCTCCGCTTGCATCTTTGAATTTTGCTGCGTAGAGAATCGCTGCAACTGCGTTCGCTACATCTCCCGAGCCGCCTGCGTCCAGGAACTTCAAAGGCATGATGCGAACATGCCAATTCACACCGACCACACCAATCGAATTATTTCCTTCCGCGCCAATAGTTCCTGAAGTGTGAGTTCCATGGCCGTTATCATCGAAGGGATCATTGTCATTATTAGCAAAGTCCCAACCTCGGAAGTCGTCGATGTAGCCATTGCCGTCGTCATCGATTCCATTCGTGGCTTTGTCATGGCCACTTGCGTCGAGCCCAGTCTCACCCGGGTTGGACCAAATGTTGTTTTGCAGATCAGGATGGTTGTAATCAATTCCCGTGTCGATTACGCCAACCACGACATTCTGTGAACCAGTGCTGACAGCCCATGCTTCTGGAGCATTTATATCTGCGCCAGCAGTTCCACCGCTTTGACCGAGGTTATGCATACCCCAAAGGTCGCTGCGCAACGCATCATTCGGACTCAGCGGCAGCTGGTCTGTGTGGACGATATAGTTTGGCTCTACGTACTTGATGTTGGGATTCTTTGAGAGAATCTCCACAGCTTTTTCAACGTCCAACCCAGGTGGAAGGCGCCAGTGCTGAACCCGGATCTCTCGTAAGTCCTTCAACAGCGAGGCGCCCATCGCACCGCGCATTTCGTCCTTTTTTCCTTTACCTGCGCCGGGTTGAAATCCGACAAGCACTTCCCCTAGAACGTAATCATCCTCAGACGCGTCGGCAGGCGTGGCGCGGTCTAATTCGATTCGATCACTCCCTTTAGCTTTACTGGTTTGGGCCGTGCTGGTGCGTGGAAGATTAGTAAACAACAGCGAAGTTGCTAATCCGAGGACGAGAAGAATTGAGCAACAATACTTAGCGCGGGATCGGGGCGATTGCGGGGTCATTTATATGTCACTCCTTATATTCTGTGAGTAAGAACGTTGGCTTTTGACCAAAGGCATCCTGCAGCGGGCGCCAGCAGACTAGTTTTCTTGCCTTGAAACTAAGTGACGTAAAAGTCCATGCGATATTGGCGCGGACTTAAATTCCTGGATCTGAGCCGTAAGGTTGGTTAAAACAAAGCGGTCGCTTGAACGCATCGGGTTCGTCGTCGACGACCTCTGACCGATCGGCCGAAACACCTACTTGCTGGTAACGCGAAGAATGAAGAGGGCGTTATTCTAGACTAAATTTCGGAATGCCAGAAGGTGTTTCCTAAATCCCAGTGACAAAAGCGCGAAGCGCCCGCTTAGCGAATAGCGTGTGTAGAAGACTGTTCTGAGGTACTTCTATTTTCTAAGAAACGTTTTACGCCGAAGGCGCTCGGCGTATTGGACGCCGTTTAAGGTGAGGGATCACGCTACGCGGGCGTAAATAATGTTCGTCAGTACGTTGCTCACACACTCAGAATCGTAATAGACTCCTACGGCTTTCCAATCCCGAGTGGCTGACCCCCAAGCCCATTCGCCCGTTTCGGGTTCAATCACTCATCAGAATCTCTGACATTCCTACTAAACCCGGGGGCTAATATGCTTCATCGTTTGTACCGTATCTGGTGGTTGTCCATCATCGCGGCATTCGTTTGCGCTTTGAGTTTGGCTCAGCAGACTTCAACACTTGAGCTCAACAAGCCAATCGAACAGGAGTTATCAGGTGGGGCGTCGCACGTTTACCGCACATCACTGTCAGCGGGTCAATTTGTCGACCTGGTTGGAGATCAAAAGGGCATCGATATTGTCTTAGTCTTGTTTGCTCCGGATGGACGTAAAGTGATTGAAGTCGATAGTCCAAATGGTTCCCACGGTCCGGAACCGCTGACGTTTATTGCAGAGACGACAGGCGACTACAGAATTGAAGTGCGTTCGCTAGAGAAAGACGCAAAACCGGGAAAATACGAAATAAAAATAAATGAAATACACGCGGCTCAACCTGACGATCGAAATTTTGTTCAGGCGAAGCGGCTGATTGCCGAAGCAGTCAACCTTGCCAGTGAACGTAAAGCGGAATCCAGACCTAAAGCCCTTGAAAAACTCGTTGAAGCGACGCGAGTATTCCGACTTATTGAGGACAAGAAACGAAAGGCTTCGGGAATTCAACAAATCGGTGGTCTCTATGGATCACTTGAGAAAGATCAGGAAGGAGCCGAGCGTCTCAAAGAAGCAGGTCTTCTATTTGAGGAAGCAGGGTTAAAGCGGCAGGCAGCCATCGCGTACAAGGATGCTGCGGATCTGCGGTCAAGCTTCACAGATGCACTGTCATACTTCGAGAAAAGCCTGGCTCTGAGTGAGTCAATCGGTGATAAGGACCTTGTTGCGCGTGTGCTGGGCAACATGGGTTCCTTATACAAAGATAACGGCAAAATGGAACAAGCCCTCGAATTCTTGAAGCGCAGCGTTGGTCTGGCAGCGGAAATAGGTAGTAAGGAGATTGAAGCGGTTGGGCTAGGTAACATCGGCACTGTCCATGCTCTGCAGGGAAGGGCTTTTGAGGCGCTTGATAATTACCAGAAGGCTTATGTTCTGGAAGAGGCCCTGGGCAATAAGTCAGGCATGGCGGACAATTTGAATAACATGGGCATTGTCAGAGCTCAGTTAGGTAACACGAGTGAGGCGATCGCCTTTCTGGAACGGGCCGTCGCATTAAATCAGTCGATGGGCAATAAGCGGGGGGCGAGCGTTGGCCTTTTCAACATCGGCATTCTATACAAAGGATCGGGCAATAACATCAAGGGAATGGAGTATTACCAGAAGAGTTTGGCTTTGAGTGAATCGCTCGGCGCTAAGGGAAACCAAGCCGGGGCGCTTGTGAATATGGCTGACCTTTACTGGGAACAAGGTAATTACTCTCAGGCTCTCAGTCATGCTCAAAAGGCGCTCTCGTACTTTGGCAATTCGGGTTACGGTGCCGTCGTTGCGCTTAGCATAATCGGGCAAGTTTACGAATCGCAGGGAAACATAAGTGAGGCTCTTGTCTACTATCAGAAAGCGCTCTCAGAGAGTGAGGCAAATGGGCTCAAGAATGAAATAGTGTCCAGTCTCACTCATCTTGGGAACGCCTATGTTTATCAACAAAACTATTCTCAGGCGCTGGATTATTTTCAACGAGCCTTAAAGGCTAGCGAAGAGTCAGATACTAAGGATCTAGCCGACGGCACCCTAAAAGGAATCGCTAAGATTTACCTCGCGCAACACGATTATTCGCGTGCTTTGGAATTCGCCAATCGTACAAAAGGGTGGGAATCTTACCTCATCGCAGCGCGCGCCTACGCCGGTCTCAACCAACTCGAAGAAGCCCGCAAAAAATATGAAACTGCAATCGCCAACATCGAAACCTTGCGCTCTCAGGTAGCAGGCGGTGAGGAAGAACGGCAACGATTCATGGAACGCAAAGTTCAGCCTTACCAGGAAATGATTGCGTTGCTAGTTGGACAGGGCAAAACGGATGACGCTTTAGCTTATGCAGAACGTTCAAAGGGTCGGGTACTGCTCGAAGTGTTGAGTAACGGACGGACTAACGTGAGCAAAGCAATGACTGCTGAGGAGCGTGTGGAGGAGCGCACACTGGA
>PSRF01000007.1 GCA_003175865.1 Blastocatellia bacterium | reverse complement strand
CACCGAATCCTCATGTTTCATGGGCGAGCTTGCGGCACCGATCGACGGGAGTGCTGTTGTCGATGGCTGGTGTCATCATCGCTGTCGCGGCTGTTGCCTATTTCGTAGGACGACGAGAGAGTTCTGCGAGCGCGAGTGCGATACAGTCGATTGCAGTTCTACCTTTCATCGATGACTCATCTGACGTCGACGCGGAATACATCAACGACAAAATTGCAGAGAGTCTAATAAACAGTCTTTCGAAGTTACCGCAGTTACGCGTTGTCCCACGCAGTGTAGTTGCCAGCTACAAAGGCAAAGACATCGATCCCCGAAAGGTTGGACAAGAATTGAATGTGCGCGCGGTCGTCACGGGTCGCATGAGTCGACGCGGCGACATCATCAGCATTCAAGCAGACCTAATCGACCTGCAGAACGTAGCTCAACTATGGGGACAAACATACGATCATAAAGTTTCCGATGTTTTGCTAGTTCAGGACGATATCTCGCGTGACATCTTTGAGAATCTGCGGCTGAAACTAAACGTCGAAGAGAAGAAGCAGCTTGAGGCTTATCGATTTTATCTAAAGGGACGAAACGCCTGGAATAAGCGAACCGACGACGGCCTCAAGCAGGCCATTGAGTTTTTCCAGCAGGCCATCAACATCGATCCAAATTACGCACAGGCCTACGCAGGTCTTGCTGACTGCTACAACATGCTGGTGGTGTACGGCATCACACAGCCGAAGGATGGCTTTCCGAAGGCAAAGGAGGCCGCAACTAAGGCGCTTGAGATTGATGAGAAGCTCGCTGAAGCTCACGCATCGATGGCTTTTATCAAATTCCGTTGGGATTGGGATCGTGTTGAAACAGAGCAAGAATTCCAGGAGGCGATTAAGTTAAAGCCAACGTACGCTCCGGCACATCAGTGGTACAGCTCGTTCCTTGTCGGTGTCGAACGTTTTGACGAAGCTATTGCCGAAGCAAAGCGAACCGCAGAACTCGAACCGTTGTCTTTCGTCGCAAGTTCGCACCTTGGCTGGATCTATTACCTGTCTGGCCAAACTGACAAGTCAATTGATCAGTGTCGCAAGATTCTTGAAATCGACCCAACTTCCTTTCCGGCACGTCGCTATCTTGGCCTGGCTTACGAACAGAAGGGGATGTACACAGAGGCAATTAATGAGTTTCAGACGGGTGTGAAACTTTCGGGCAGTCCGTTAATGCTTGCATTGCTCGGTCATGCTTACGCCGCTTCGGGGAAGAAAGCTGAAGCGCAACAGGTCCTGTCAGATCTTGAGCAACTGCAGAGTCAACGCTACGTGTCACCATACACCGTGGCCGCAATCTACGCTGGCCTTGGCAACCAGGACGAAGCTTTTAAGTGGTTGGAAAAGGCAGTTGACGAACGCGACATCTGGTTGATGAATTTGAAAGTCGATCCTGTCTTTGCAAAGCTCCATTCGAATCGACGATTCGGAGATCTTCTGGCTCAGGTGCGCCTGCGTCCTTAGTGCTAATGTCCGATGAGCTTTAGCTTGTCGGATCGTACGCCCTTCAAAGTTCTATTCCCAGTCGAAATTTATTTACAAGGCGACAAGCTGAAGCTTATCGAACATTCTGACCCCCATGAACTGGCGACTCATATTTCTTCTTTCAACTTTCGGAGTATTGATGGCCATCGCCTCGGTGTTTGGCATGACGCGCGGCATCGAACCATTGTTGTGGCTCTTGATTTTCGTGCTGTACGCGTGGTGGATTGTCAAGAACTGTCGTCGACTCTACTTTCTTCACGCTTTCATGGCCAGTGTCATAAATGGCATTTGGATTTCAATTATCCACGCGGCATTCTTTTCGACTTACACGCGTCACAATCCTGAAGTGGTAGAGAAATTCAAGACATTACCGCCAGGTGTGAATTTGCGAGTGCTGATGTTGGCTATCGGGCCACTGTTGGGCGCGATATTCGGAGTGATTGCCGGATTATTTGCAATTGTCGCGGCGCGAGTAGCGAAGAAGAAGGAAGACGCGGAGGAGTGATTGCTGGGATCGCAGGTGTCCTCTCCTGCTCGTTTCATTGGAGTCGTTCTTCAGGACACCAGCAGGCGAGGACGCCTGCGATCCCCGCACAAGAAGATCTCAGTGCGAGGGTTTCGGGAAGATATCTCTCGGGACACCAGGGAAAGTCTTCATCACATTCTTCACATATGTTGGACTCGCGTCTTCGGGCCCAAGGGGATCCTTAGGATCCTCTGGCACTTTCGAAAGGTCCATTACCTTCCATGTTCCATTTTCGAGATGCAGTAAATTCGGTCCACCTTCTGCGGTAGCGTGTCCTTTTTTATCCATTGGAGTAACGTCAACCCAACACCACCCGTGATGAACTTTCATGTGATGTACCTGAAAGATTGTCTGTTGATCGCCGCCACGTAGCGCGTCGAGTATTGCTTGTCGCTCTGGACTGCTCTTGGATGGGGTGTATGGACCAGTGTCCTTGCTGTCCTGACCAAGCGCTACTAGTGCGGCTGAAAGAACAACGAATAGGAAAACGGCTAAACGTAATTTCATGTCGCCTCCAATCGGGCTTTATGGTCTATGACCAAGTTTGCACTTCAATCGGGGACGAATAATACCCGCACCAGTTTTTAGAAGCCAGACTAAGCACGCATTAATGCTAAACTCCTGCCTCGGCATTTTCCAACTCGACAATTATGAAAATGTGTCACCTCCAACCTTTCCGCTCTTCGTTAACCTGCATACTGATAATTGGATTCTTGGTGTCCCTCGAGTTTGCCGCCAACCGGAGTTCTATGCTTGCAAGCTCCGAGCGCAATTCATTGGTCCAAGGCGTGACTCCGAACACGATAACGGTTCACACCAACGAACGGCACGATGTCTCTGCCTCGCTGGGAGATCAATCAACGAAATCAACAAACGCGCACAAGTCTCCGACACCCTCTCCATCCACTAACAACGTTGAGCAACGCTCTCCAGGAAATCGCCCTTCCGCTGAAATTGTTGCGAGTTTTGACGGGCTTGGCTATGGCTTCGGAGGTCCTCAAGGTGTTGCAAACGTGCGGAATCCTTCAGACAACAGTCTTGCCGTTGGTCCAGATCACATTGTTCAGATTGTTAATACTCGGATGGCAGTGTTCACAAAGAAAGGCAAGCGGTACGAGACTACCGGCAAGATCTTATACGGTCCAGTTGTAACTAACGCTGTGTTTGCCGGATTTGGTGGTCCATGTGAGACTCGCAACAACGGCGACGCCGTTGTTCGATACGATCAACTCGCCGGCCGCTGGTTGATTGTGATGCCACTGTTTGGTCGTGCACCAAAGCGGCCCGATCAACCCCGGGAGGCGAAATCAGGCGAGCCAGCGCAAGCAAGTCCACCGGGCAGACCAAACCAACCTGGTGCTCCATTTCAACTGGTCACCCCAGCTACGCCGAATCCCACAAATCCTAATCGCGCTGGTGCTGCAACTGTTGGTGATGGTCCATATTCAATGTGCTATGCGGTGAGCCGCACATCGGATCCTCTCGGTGAATATTATCGGTATGAATTTCTGAGAGCTTATTTTCCGGACTATCCAAGACCAGCCGTTTGGCCTGACGGGTACTACGTCCCAACCAGTACCAGCGATAACCTGATTCAAAAGCACGCTTGTGTTGTTGATCGAAATCAGATGTTGCGCGGGCTGCCTGCCACAGAGCAGTGTTTTATTATTGACGGAGTGAATTTTCTAAACAATGCCGACATTGATGGTTTCGGTGTTCCACCACGAGGCGCGCCAAACATCATGATGGCCGCGGGAGGGGCGCAACTAAATAAAATACTCGGTGATGATGTGATTCTTGCATGGAAGTTTCATGTTGATTGGAAGAAGCCAGCAAATACGAAGCTGGATGGACCGCAAAGGATTTCTGTTTCACCTTATCAATATCTGTGCGGAGGTCAACTGACTAACTGCGTGCCCCAACCTGGCACAGAGACGCGACTCGATGCGCAAGGCGACAAGATCATGGCGCGTCTTGTTTATCGAAAAGTCAATGGGCACGAGTCGGTTGTCGCCGTCCACTCCGTTGCCGCTTCATCAGGAGGTGGCGGCGTTCGTTGGTATGAATTCCGACTCGACAAGACGCGCAGTCCGACTGTGTATCAGCAGGGCACTTATGCACCAGACAATTTCTATCGTTGGATGGCGAGCCCGGCGATTGATAAGAAGGGGAACATAGGCATCGGTTATTCGTTTGGGGGTTCGCCAAACTATCCAGGGCAGCGTTTTGCGGGAAGGTTGGTCAACGATCCATTAGGTGAGTTAACCACACAAGAGAACGTGTTGATCGAAGGTGAGGGATCACAGTCCGTCATGCGTTGGGAGGACTACACACAAACTGCGATGGATCCATCGGATGATTGCACAATCTGGTATGTCGGCGACTATCTGAAGAAAGGAGCGCAGTTTTATTCGAGTCGGATTGGAGCCTTCAGATTCCCCGGCTGTGGAAAGTGACAACTCGTACGCAATCGCAAGCAGCAGTTAAGACTTGGATTCCGTTTGCTCTAGTAATTCCTTCAAATAACCTTGCCAGATTGATGCTATCGTATGTGTTCCATGGCCGCGCGTTTGTTCAGTGATGGGCAACAGAACAAATCGACCTTGCTTCACCCGTTTGATCTCCTTCTCCAAAATCCCCAATTCGGGTGGATTGATTAGATCATCCGCCGAATTAATCGCGACCAGAGGTGCCTTGATAGACTCAAGCTTGGGCGACGGATTGTATTCGCGTGAGGAATCGAAGTAATAAAGCATGTCGTTCGCATCCATCCGTGCGACGCCACTCTTCACTCGGTCTTCATAAAACTTATCGGCAGCATCGCGTTTCGGCGCCTGTTTGTGCCAGGGTAAGGCAGCACTTCCCATCAACAACAAAATATTTTCCGCAGCGGTTAGGCCTTGTGTCGGTTCTGTTTTGTACTCGCCATTGTTCCATGCCGGGTCAGCCCGAATGGCATCCATAATCATCTTGCGCATGATGCGATTACGTCCGGCAATCTCGACTGGTGCGCTAGCTAAAGGCATTAATGCATCCATGAAATCAGGATAAGTCTCACCCCAAACCCACGTATGCATGCCGCCCATTGAAGTTCCCATCACGAGTCGGAGGTGATTGACACCGAGTTTTTCTGTGATGACTCGGTATTGCGCCAGCACCATGTCGTCGTAGGTGTAGTGCGGGAACTTCATGTGGAGGCCATTGCTCGGTTTGCTGGAACCACCATGACCGATCGCATCGGGAAGGATGATGAAGTATTTCGTTGCATCGAATAACTGTCCTGGACCGAAGAGGACGTTTGCAAACTGAGGAGAAAGAAACTGAGCGCCAGTTCCGCCGGTGCCGTGCATGATGAGTACCGCATTGCGAACGACGCCTGCTGTGTCTTTCGTAGGTGAACCAATCGTGCGGTAATGAAGTCTGAGCTCGGGAAGTGTTTCGCCGCTTCTGAATTTGAAATCTTTAATGACGTAGTCACCTTCAACTGGCGTCGGGTACTTCGTTTGAGGCGATTTCGCGAGCGTAACAAAAGATGGCAATGACGTGAGTAGGAGGAGAAAAATAAGCCGCAATGTTATGACACGCATGACGAATCTCCTGGAAAAAATGTCAAATGATCAATGATAAATCTCTTACCGCCTCCTATCGAACTACCTAATTCCAACAAGTCCTTGCACTGATTGAATCAACTTCTCCGAATCGTAACCAACTCCATCCTTGAAAACGATCTCAACCTTTTCTATATCAGCGATGGTTGTTGCCGGATTTCCTTTGACGACCATCAAGTCCGCTTGTTTACCAGGAACTATCGATCCTATTCGGGAGTTTTCGCCGAGGAACTTTGCGCCATTGAGACTCGCAATCTTAATAGCATCGATTGGCGTGAACCCCGCTTCCACAAGTAATTCAACTTCGCGCAAATCCCCAAACCCTGCGACGATTCCTCCGTTGCCCGTTGGATCAAGTCCGGCAATCAGCAGACCTCCCGCTTGTACAAAAGCCCGCTCGAATTCCATTGCCTTGCGCAACAATGCGACGTAATTCGTCTCAGGTGAAACTCGTGCGCGAGCTTGTAGATAACGAACGCGTGTGTCTGTTGACATCACATTCAAGACACGCGGATTCAAAAGCGCACTCGCAGCGCCGATACCACTTTGACTTAATGCTGCGCCAGCAGCTTCAAACACTGGAAGAGTCGAAGTGATCGCGACATTCTTTGCGACGAGTGAACGGATAGTTTCCTGTGCCGCCGTTCCATTCAAATCAAGCTGTCGCAAACTTGTGCTGACTGCTGCACCCGGCGGGCACTGGTCTGGTTGTTTGTTCGGTACAAATTCAGAGTCGACCATCAGTCCATGCTCAAGATCGTCAATGCCGATCTCCGCCGCCTCTTTAAAACCAATCGAACAAAGATGACCGGTCACCTTTAGACCACGCTTATGTGCTTCCTCGACAGCAGCACGCAGTTCATCGCGCGTGATGTTCATATAGGCTTTGAACGACGTGGCACCAAGATCGGCCCAGTAGTTCACCATGCGGCGGGCGTCGTCCGCACCAGTGAGTTCGTGCATCACGGGAGTGAACGAACCACGTCCCTCGAGATACGGCGCAGTGACGTGCATCTTTGGACCAATCATGCGGCCTGTGTCTATCAAACGTTTGATTTCGAGATCGGTGTAAGGAGCGACACTGCCGGTTGTGCGAATCGTCGTTACTCCGAGTGCGAGATACAAACGCGGAAAACTCGAACCCATGTTGGAGTACATCGGAGGTGAGCCACCCATTGGAAAGAACATGTGATCGTGCATTCCAACGAGCCCAGGCAGGACGGTGTAACCCTGGAGGTCAAGCGTTTGTGCGTTCGCTGGCGTTTTTGCATTTGCGCTTGAGCCAACTGATTCGATCTTGCCGTTGTTGATAATAATCGTCTGATCGTCGCGCGGGGCCGCTCCAGTCCCGTCAATCACACGCACGTGAGTTAAGGCGATAACGGGAGCCTCAGTACGAATGAACTGTTGTCGTTCTGGTGCTTGTGCAAACGAGACGCTAACCAGACACAGCATCAGGAGAACTGCGAGTCGAGTTTTCATAAGTTGTCCTTTGGAGATTGTGTTGCGAGGTAATGATAACAGAATGGGTGTTCCTTTTTGGAAGGAAGCTCTCGAAAAGTTGAGACCACCGACTTCAGTCATGTGAAGTTTCAATTTCAGCTAGACATGATGTGAAAGGCTCAACGAGATATCACGCGACTGAAAGGTGGTCGTGTCGTAAGGCAGGCTGACCAAACAAAAGGGCCCCCTCCAATTTGGTCTTTCGAATAATCGCGTTATCGCGAGCTTGAAAACGTGTCAGGAGAAAAAACTAGATCGCCAATCAATTAATTAGATCGTAAAGAATTTGACTAACTTCGTAACGTCAAAACGGAAGATGCCCTTTAGTAGAATCGCTGAAAAACAGATTCAAGCTCTTCTGTCGGACCGCGTACGTCTCGTGCGCCTCTCAGTACGCGCAATCTTCTTACTTATCAAAGGCAGGCGCGCGAGACGCACGCGGTCCGACAAAAGAGCTTGAGTGATTTCGCTTAGAATGCTACTAAAGGAAAAAGTTCATTAGCATGACTATACCTTTCTTACTGGCTCTCGCGATTCTGTCAGGTGTGTTCCTCTTCTTCCTTCAAGAAGTGCGTCGATCTCCTGGTCCGATGCAGTGGGGACGCACTCCTCGTTGGGGGAAAAGAATTCGAGTCGGACTCGCAGCTACGTTAGTAGTAATCGCCC
>PSRF01000240.1 GCA_003175865.1 Blastocatellia bacterium | reverse complement strand
GCCGTCATAGGAAAGGAAATCATCGATTACCCGATCAAGTCGCGACCAATCGGCTCCATCATAGGCGTTCGTGGCTTGAGTTCCGGAGACGGCTATGTGTGCATCTGGATCGCCTTGTATCGCCGCATCTCGAGCTGCCTGATAAGCGCGCGCGAATGTAATCTCCATGAACGTGCGATGGTCGGCCCACGGAGCAAAGGTTCGAGTCTTCTTTGCCTCATCGGTCGTATAAGGAACGACTTGTTGCCACTGCGAAAAATTTGTGCGCCACTCCTTATTAAGGCCTTCAACAGTTCCGTATTCCTGTTTCAACCATTCACGGAAGTCGTTAAGCGATTGCGGACTCCAGTCGAAGTCAGCGGCGTCACCGTATGATGTCAATGAGCCTTCGTCGCCAACGAAGTAATAGTCCATGTTGTAACGGGCTTTATTGCGAGCGGAGGTGCGAACGATATCGGCGAGACTCCTCATAAACGGCGCGTCATTGAATGAGGGCGTTCGCTGAAGAAATTTCTTATCTTCGGTGCGTTTGTAGAGTTCTTTTTTTGTTAGATAGCCAAGTGACTCAAAATCTCCTGTCTTTTGATAATCGGCAATCGCTTGCTCCATTGCCTGTGGAGTGGTTGGACCGCGATCGTACCAATACACTCCGAAGGTGCCGCGTGGAATGTTAAGAGAATTGTCGACGTCACCTCCCCAGGTGAACCCTGTGTCCGCGGCCGCGCCGCGAACCATCCTCATCTGCGCGTCCTGCAGGTAGTGTTTGGTTCCTCCAAATGAAACAAGTGCTGTGTATTCCTTAATCCTTCGAACATCTTGCACCACCATGACAGGTTTGGCGCGGACCTGATCGACAACCGCACCACGTTCATCGACAAGTTCACCAGTCACAAACGCGAACTTTCCGAGAAAGTCATTAAGAGAGAAGGTGAATGTGCGTTCACCTCGCGCAGGTGCGGAGATAATGCCGAGTAGTCGTCCTAGATCGTCGGATACCTGCATACGCATCTGCAAACCAGCGAGATTTCCCGTCGCACGCAGTACAGCGCTTAACGTCTCACCTCGCTTGTACACATCGACCGCAGGTTTGGTGCTGGTCATCATCGCGCGTTTTGGAGTGCTGAAGGTTGCCGCGCCCCAGTTAAGCGTGGAATTGTCTTTTGAATCACGAATGATCACGTTAAATATTTGACGTCCACCAGGCCAACCAATAGGAATTTGCAAACTGGAGAATGGAATCTCGACTGAATTTGTACCCGGACTTAGGACCTTTTCGATTCGGGTTGATCCAAGAGGTTGACCAAATTCATTCTTACCTGTCACTTCAATTTGCACTGACTGATTACCGCGCGCTGACAAAGATAACTTGAGTCCGTCATCGCTTGTGGTCAATGACTGAATATCGACAGCGATCTCACGGCCTGATGCCCACAAGAGAGAACGTGCAAGTAACGAGTACTGATATTCCCAGTAGTCCCAAAAGATGTTGCTTTCATAAGGGTTGATGCTTTGAGGTGTGAAACCTTCTTCGACATAAGCCATTGCCACAACACGGCCCTTGCCGTAGTTCTTAACAGCGAGGATCGGGTTCTCTCCTGATCTGATTAGTACATCGCCATTCGCTTTGTAACGATAAAACGATCCACCTGTATTACCTTCAGGTATTAATTCGATTGGAAAACCTTCAGTGATGAAATGTGACTGACCAAGTTCCCATTTTCCTTTTGTGATCGCATCACGATTTACTTCCGGATAACCGCGTTCGTTCACTGTATCGTCGGGAACTCCGATCAGTGGAGAGAGTTCCCAGACACGTTGATCACCAACCGGTTCATCGCCTTTAAATGGGTGGCCCTTAACGTCACCGACGAAAGGATGAAGCAACACTAGTCCTGCACCCTCTTTTACTCGACGCAAGATTGAGTCACGAGTTGTACGCGTCATGCGTGACCATCCATTGATGCCCGGAATCAACATCACCTCGAATGGCTCGTTACCCATCAGATCTTTTTCGACATAATCGTAAACTGTTTGAAAGTCGTCTCGATCACCACGGTATTCATGACCGTAGTAATCACCGATGCCCCAGCAGTTTATGTCCCATTGGCTGTCGATCGAGTCTGTTGTTGGCTCTAGTTGAATTCGTTGCATCAACTCCACCATGTCGCGCCCGTATTGCACGGATGGAATGAAGAAACTTTTTATCGGACCTTGTTGAAGTTTTGTGGCCCATGGCACGTGAGGTGTGACCACTTCCTTAGAATAGGTGATATCGTTTTTTGGGAATGAACTGCCACCAACATTCTTTTGCTGCTGGGCAGAGGGCTGGAGCAGCAAAAGCGTGATCAGGGGAATGCTGAGGTAGAGAGATTTAGCCATACGTGCTAGCCTGCGAAGCAGGCGAGAGTATAAAGCCTGGGACGTGAGCCCCAGGAAACTGTTGTTTTCAGCATATGAGCCCACGCAGTGGGCGACAGCCTGACACTACCGCCCGTTATCACGGGCTGCCGATTGGGTCGCTAGCACCCCCGGGGCTTGCGCCCCAGGCTTTACGCCGTCGCCTGCTTTGCAGGCTCTCAAAACGGTCATGCGTTTTTCCTTACAGAGTCCGCAATTGCAAAGCAGATGCGCGCTGAGGGCAACACGTCTTTAATCTCTGGCCGCGGCCGGGTACCTCTTTGAAGTGCGCGGACGAACTGCTCCACTTCCTGATAAGAGCCGTTTCGAAGATCCTCGGGTTCATCTTCATCTGTTCTAGCTTCCGCCACCAGTTGATCATCGTGCCAGGATTGAAGTGAACGCTGTGTCCCAGTTCCCGCCGTCACGCGGGCTCGAAAACGCTCCCCCAGGAATTCATACGACTCTTCAACCATGCCAGCAGTTGGCAAAATCTCTACATGACCTCTTGCGCCAGACTTAAACTGAAATGAAATGACATACCACACTGCAGAGTTCGTATCCGAGGTTTGAACGTTAACTTCAAAGCTCTCAATGTCGCCCACCATGTATCGCAACGCGTCGATCACGTGAATTCCGGTTGACCAAATGAAGTCGGGCTCGTTCCGTGAGTGACGCACCTGTACTGCCTTTGCATATCGCGGTGGGCCAACTTCGTTCATCCATGAGCGCACTTGATTGAGATAAGGCATAAAGCGCCTGTTAACGGAAACCATATGCGGAGTTTCAGTTTCGCTTGCAGCCATGCTCAGTCGTTCCGCCTCAGCTATTGATGTACCAAGCGGCTTTTCGATCACGCATGGGATGCGACGCTCGAGTAACTTGATTCCCATTTGAACGATCTGCTCCATGGGCATCACACATACGCATGCGTCAACCTTCTCGATATCGAGCATTTCGTCTAGATCTGTGTAAGGTCGAGCAAACCCGAATGATTGACAGAACTCCGTAGCACGATCGTTGTTCAGATCGCACGCGGCTACAAGTTCGAGTTCGCCTGGATGCTGCGCGGCATATCTTGCTAGTGGAGCAGCATGGCTACTTCTGGAGTGTTCACCGCAACCCGTTAACGCAATTCGAATCACTGCGCCTTCCTCTCAATGGCAAGCTCTTATTGAAGTCGGAGCCTTACTCACTCCTTGTTTTGACGCTGCAAGCTACTAAACCATTGCCGGAGATCGCTCGCGCCTTTCACCGTGACAACCAGCGTTATAAATGCGAACGAAGTACCTGCAACTATCAGACTAATGGTCCAAAACCATAACCATACATTCATTGAAACCTCCTGCGGCTCAGTCGGTGGACGCCAATTGTTCAACTGCAACCTTTTGTCGACCCAGTAGCGAGCCAACTACTAGACCACTTGCAGCCAATCCAAATGCGGCAAAGCCGGTAATGTTCTCGCTCCAGTGCAGAAAGAAAAAAGGAATGATGGCACCAGCTGCACCTGCCAACATTGCGGCATACCCTCCAACCACATTGGAACGTCGCCAATAGAGACCTCCGATAACGCAGACAAATGCACCGGCCAGGAAGATCGTACCGGTGACGTTTAGGTAAAGGTAGACAGCGCCTGGTGGTGTGTAGTAGAGACCCCAGAACATTAGAAATAAACTAACAAATAGATTCGCGACGCGGTTCACGAAGATTTGTGTACGTGAACTCAAAGGTCCTTTCCCAAGAACACGTCGAAGCGGCATGATCACATCTTGTGAAATTACAGCACTCCAACCAAGCAAGTAAGAACTATTAACAGACATCGTAGCCGCTAACATTCCTGCGACGACAATTCCTCGAATGCCTGGTCCCAAAATGTTCGCGAGCATCGCCGGCATCGCATCGATTGGCGCCAGAGTTTGGCCGTTCACGACCGGCGCAGGCACGCCACTCGTTAATAAACCTGTTCCGTACAAAGTGAGGGCGGCTATGCCCCAAAGCATTGGCAGCACTCCTCTGCCGAGAAAGATGAATCCTGTCCAAGTCATCACCCTCTTCGATGTTTCAGGACTCTTCGTCGAGAACATCCTCATCGCCGTCGTCTGCCAGCAAGTGTGGACCGAAAACCACAAAAGTATTTGCCAGACTAGAAAGATGATGCCGAATTTCGGATTAGCGATCGGGTCGAAGCCGGCATTGCCCATTACGGTGGATACCTTCGCAACAATATTTCCCCAACCTGCGTGATAGACGGCATAGAGTGAAACGAGGATTGTGGCAACAGACAACAACACGTACTGGATAAAATCCGTAATGACGACTGAGACCATGCCGCCGAGGACTGTATAGGCCAGCTCGAGGAGTAGTATGACAGTCATTACGACGACGATATGTCGCGTATTAATGCCACTCACAATAGTCAGAAACTCACCCTCGATTTTCAGGAAGACACCCATATTGAGAATGCCTCCCAAGGCGACCAGAACCCCAGTAACGATGCGCAGCCCACGACTGTACTTAATTTCGAAATACTCCGGCACCGTCATTAACTTCAACTCGCGAAATCGACTAATAACGAAGCCTGTTCGTCCGACAATAATCATTACCACGCCCGAGATCATCGCTGCAGCAAAAGCAGCGAAGCCGTACTTGTACCCTAGCTCGGCGTTGTACATGAAAGTGATCGTGCCGATTTCAGTGGCGGCCAAAGTGGCTATGCCTAAGTAGAGTCCCAGTTCACGACCAGCAACCAGGTAGTGCGATATTTTGCCAACATATCGTTTGCCAATCAGGCCCACGCTAACGGACGCGGCCAGATAGACTCCGACGATGGCCCAATCAATCACGGTGAAGTTCATGTAGTTTTACCTTTTGCGGCGTAGTAAGCTGCGCCAATGGCTCCAGCTTTTTCGCCGAGCGCAGCTGGGATGATCTGAACACGTTGATTTAACGGTCGCCACTCGAGTTGATCTAACTCACTATTTAAAGGGTCAAACAAGGCAGCGCTTGCGCGCGCGATTCCGCCGCCGAGAATTACTACTTCCGGGTCGAAAGCGTTAATGAAGGAAGCTATTGCGACAGCGAGATGATGAATTGATCTTAGCCAGACGCGAGTGGCATCAACGTCACCACTCAAGTGTGCTTCTACCAATTCTCTTGTTGAAGCGAATCGACTTCCGGAACGTGACGCAATATTGTAGTTACCGATCATCTCTTCGAGACTACCGGGAGTTCCAACAATATCTGGAGCGCCATCAGAATTGACTGATACATGGCCCAGGTGACCCGCTCTTCCGATGTGACCCTTAATTAATCTTCCATCAGCGAGTACTGCGCCGCCTACTCCCGTTCCCAGCGTTAGCAGAATAACGTTTGTATATCCCCTGGCCGCGCCTTGCCAAAGTTCACCTAGTAGTGCAGCGTGGGCATCATTCAGCACGAATACTGGGCGAATCGAATTCAGAAAATCTGTCCACACGAGACCTTCAATACCTTTCAATCGACCCTGCATGTTTGCAATGGATCGTTCATCCTTTGCGGCCAGACCCGGTGAAGCCACGCCAATGTGGCCAGGCTCTTTACCACGTCGCGTTTGAATCTCCGAAATGTTTTCTTTGATCTTACGA
>PSRF01000365.1 GCA_003175865.1 Blastocatellia bacterium | reverse complement strand
GGTCTACTGGTGATCTTCGTTGCACCGACGACGCCCGGAAGTGAAGCAGGCTTGCAGGCAGGCGATGTAATTGAATCGATCGATGGCAAACCAGTTGTGTCCACTACAAGCTTTCGTTTTGTCTCTACCGCACGCAAGAAGCACGATCTGCAGGTCGTCCGCAAGAAACAAAAGTTAGTCGTCACTCTCAACAACGACGACGGCGACGAGAACAAGTAGCCAATAGTCAGTAAGAAGTCGGCAGTAAGCAGTAGGAAGGCGGCAGTAGGCGGCTCGGCCGCGTTCCTTGCGGAACGCCAGAGGCTTTCCGTTGGTTGAGTAAGAAGAAAAGGCTATGCCTCTCATCGGGGGCATAGCCCTTCGTATTCTTGGTGGCACTCGGAAAGCCGGAGGCTTTCCGCAAAGAACGCGGCTGAGCCGTCACTGCTTTGTGCCTCCGGCCTACTGCTTTGTGCTACTGCTTACCGCCGACTGCTTTCCCGTGCTACGCTAACCACCGCTAATCAGCTCATAAAACAAAGGAAACTTTTTCGCGTTATGTTCCCTGAGGCGGTTGCGCGTTATCACGACCTACTGCAAAACGAAACCCTCGCTGAGACGTCGAGAGCGATGCTCGCAGAAGGTCTGGAACGGGCCAAATTAATCTTCGGTGGACGACCGCTGTCACCATACCTGCGACCGCATTTTGTTTCAGAAAGCGACTTCACACGAATCAAAACAATCTGCGAGACGGTATGGTCTGCGATCCAGAAAGTCAAAGACGCGGCAATCGTCGACGATTCAATCATCAATGACCTGGGTTTGACTGAGGTTGAACGAGAATTGATCGCAATCGATCCTGGATACTCTGCCGTCTCGCCGACAGCACGTCTCGACTCATTCTTAACTCCTTCTGCATACAGTTTTGTTGAACTTAACGGTGAGAGCCCCGCCGGAATAGCCTACGCAGATGCTGCTTACGAAATCTTTTCGAGTCTCCCGGTGATGCGAGAATTCGCAAAAAACTACAATCTTCGAGCACTGTTCGGTCGACAATATCTCCTGCAGGTCTTACTTACTTCTTATGAAGAATTTCTTGGCCATCCAGCGCCGCGACCTCCTCGAATTGCGATCGTTGACTTGAAAGGCTTGCCGACTCAGAAAGAATTTGAGTTATTCAAAGAGTACTTTGAAGAAAACGGACATCCAGCACTCATCTGTGCGCCCGAGGAGTTGGAGTACAAGAATCGTCGCTTGACGGCTCATGGTCTTGAGATCGACATCGTTTATAAGCGATTGTTAGTCAACGAGTATCTCCCCATTATCAAAGAGTATCCGGCATTGCTTGAGGCTTACCGGGCACACGATGTCTGCATGGTCAACAGTTTTCGTTCGAAATTGATCCACAAGAAAGCTTTGTTTGCTGTGCTTACAGATGGCAGACGCTCACCACTGTTCTCGAATGCAGAACTGAATGTAATTGGACAGCATGTGCCATGGACGAGAGTTGTGCGTGACGAAAAATCTGACTACAAAGGCCAGCAAATCGACTTGCTCGAGTACATCCTCAAAAACAATGATCGACTGGTGCTCAAACCGAACGATGATTACGGCGGCCATGGGATAACGATAGGCTGGAACTCGACACCCGAAGGCTGGCAAAAAGCGCTAAACGAAGCGTTGGTAGATGGTGATTACCTTGTCCAAGAGCGAGTGCCAACTGCCCGTGAGACCTTTCCCGCATTAACGCCAGACGGCAAAATCCATTTCGCCGAACAGCTCGTGGACCTCGATCCACTACTCTTCAATGGTAAATTGGGGTCGGCATTTACACGTCTTTCTTTCACTGAACTGGCCAACGTGACCTCCGGTGGCGGCATGGTGCCCACCTACATCATCAGCAAAAAATAATGCTAAGCATGTACAATCGGGTCTGTTGTAAACGTCACCTCAAGGAGATCAGTAGTGACTCAACATGGCGATGAAACTGCCGAACATGAAGAGCGTCGTGCTTATGACCGTTCACGATTGATTGTGGATGTGTTTTTCGACGATAAAGACGTGACAGGCGTAGCAAGCACTAAAGACATAAGCGCTGGCGGTCTGTACATGAACACTCAAGCGACAATCCCGGAGGGTGCGGTGCTAATGCTTCGCATTCCATTTGGCACAGGGCGCGAAGTGATCTGTACAGCCCAGGTTGTATACAGCAATCCGGGACGCGGCGTGGGTGTGCGATTCAAAGATTTGTCAGAGGAAACATTGACAACGCTCCGACGAGAACTCTCACATGGCTGAAAGCGACGGCTCTCAAGCGAAGTTAATTTGGACGTCGCTTAATAGCGATGTTCGCGAACAGCTCCAGGGGAAACTTGAAGGACTGTGGGGTGCTACGAGTGACGCTGCTGCGTTCGACTCATTGGCCATCGACAAACAGCGAGCACTGTTGCTGTTGCTGAAGCGCCTGCGTGCGAAAGGTCTGTGGCACGTAGTGCAAAAGGTCAACAATGTCTACGGTGAAGGCGGGGTCGGCTTGCAGTTTGCCGCCTGGCCAGTCGTTGAATCTACTCTTTCAAGGCGCTCCGATTTCACACGTCGATTTGCAAACCACAAGGATACAACTGGCGGTTTCTACGAAAAGGATCGCAGCCAGGCTGTGTTGCACTTCCTCTATCAGGACGGTACGCCGCGAGTATGGTATGTGCATTTCGACCTTTACAGTCCAGTCTATTCTCCTGGAAGCGCGTTAAAGCACCTGAGACACGAGTTTATCGGCAAGCTAACGCCTGACTGGCGGATGATCGCTAAGTGCTTGAAGGATTAGTCGCGACAATGCAAGATCAGACGAGCCCGATCGATTGAAGTTCAATCCAATCAGCAGGAAGCAAACAAATGTTTGATCATTTCACACTGGGCATCGAAGAAGAGTTTCAGATTGTTGATCCGACCACGCGCGAATTGCGTTCACATGTCGCAGAAATCCTCGAGGAGGGGAGGATGCTGCTTGGGGAACAAATCAAACCAGAGATGATCCAGTCGATGGTCGAGGTTGGTACCGGAATCTGTCGCAACATCCAGGAAGCCCGGGCTGATATTACCCGCCTGCGAAGTATCATTTCGAGTCTAGCCAGGAAAAACGGTCTCGCGATTGTAGCGGCTTCGACTCACCCGATCTCGCGTTGGCAGGATCAGAAGATTTTTGAGGACGAACGCTACGAGTTGCTGGTCCAGGAACTGCAGACTGTCGCGCGTTCGCTGTTGATTTTTGGTTTGCACGTTCATGTTGGAATGGCAGACCGCGAACGTGCAATTCATATCATGAACGCTGCCCGTTATTTCTTGCCTCACATCCTTGCATTGTCGACGTCGTCGCCGTTCTGGATGGGCCACAACACCGGGTTGAAGTCATATCGAACCGAAATCTTCAAACAGTTTCCCAGAACAGACATTCCAGATCATTTTGATTCTTACAGCGGATTCGAACGGTATGTTGATCTTCTGATAAAGACACACTGCATCGATAACGGGAAGAAGATATGGTGGGACATCCGTCCGCATCCATTCTTCCCGACACTTGAATTTAGAGTTTGCGATATTCCAACGCGGGTCGATGACACGATCGCAATCGCAGCGTTGTTTCAAGCTATCGTCGCAAAGTTGAACAAATTGATCGATAAGAATCTCGGCTTCAGGCTTTATCGCCGAATGCTGATTCAGGAAAACAAGTGGCGGGCTGTGCGATACGGGCTGGATGGAAAGTTAATCGATTTCGGCAAGCAATCGGAAGTACCTGTGCGCGATCTGATCCTCGAGCTCCTCGAGTTTATCGACGATGTTGTCGACGAACTCGGTTCACGAAAAGAGATCGAGCACGTGCATACTATTCTGGAGCGGGGAACTTCCGCAGATCGCCAACTACAGATTTATCGTGAAACAAACGATCTGAAGGCAGTGGTCGGCGATTTGATGGAGCTCACATTGGAAAATGTGCCGCAGGATGCCTCAGGCGTGAACATTCAGGCACGTCAGACGGGCGCGTCTACCATCGCGAAGTAACTAGGGGTTACAGGCGTCCTCTTTTGGCAAGGTAATATTGCCAGAGCATTCTAGCGGCAACTGCGCGGTGCGGACGCCAGCTTTCCGCCAGATTTTGAAGCTCACCTGCATCCGGTCTCTTTTCTAATCCCATCAATTCTGTGATCGCAGCGGCGAGGGCTAAATCGCCTGAAGGCCAGATATCAGCTCTCCGCATCGCCATGAGCAAATAGACATCTGCACTCCACAAACCGATTCCTTTTATGCTCATCAACTCGAGCCGAGCAGCGTCATCTGTAAGCCGCGTAAGTCGCTTCAAATTCAACTCACCATCCGCAACCGCGTTGGCTAAATTGACAAGATACGACGCTTTTTGACGCGTTAATCCAAGACTCCGTAAATGTACTTCACCTCGTCGACGGATGTGTTCAGGCTCAAACGGTTGAATCGCATCAGCCAGTCGTCGAAAAATGGCGGCGGCAGATTTCAGTGAGACTTGTTGTTCGAGAATTATCTGAACGAGGGTAGAGAAGTTGGCGTTGCGACGCCACAGCGGCGGAGGGCCATAATTCGTAAAGATGAGCGCGAGATGCTTATCTCGTTTCGCAAGGTCGGCGGCAGCTGAGCGCAGACTACTATTTGTAAGAATGTTGGATTGCGTTTGCTGCCCGTTTGATTTCATCTAGCCAGAGCTAAACGCAGAAAGTTTTCGAAGAGGAGACGGCCGTCGCGAGACTCGTTTGGATGTTCCCAACGCGTCCGGTTCTTGTTCCAATCTTCGAACGACTTTTCCAGGTGGAACTGGACCGTGTAGATGAGTTGGTCTCCTGCGCGCCGCACCATCATTTGGTTACGGCACAGGTAGGACGTAGCCAGCAGTTTGAACCCTGCGGGAACCCGATCGAGTTGCAGTCCGTGATTCTGCCAAACGCGCAAGATGCGCATGTCTTTGGATGACGAAGGTAACTCTTCACGAATTCCTTCGAAGATCGGGTCTGTCGGATCAACGATTCGGATAAAACGATACTGGTATTCCTGTGGACGATCTACTCGTTGTTCGTGCTGTTCGAGCTTGTCAAGCGTAACCACACGTGCGCCGAAGCTGAGCCCGACAAGTTGATGTCCGCCGCAGATTGCGAGCACCGGTACAGTGGTCGCACGAATGAACGTTGTGAAGTCACTCAGGATCGATGTTTGATAGAAATCAAAATCGCGCAACGTACCACTGAGCACCACTGCATCAGGTTTGAATCGGTTCACTGCCTCTGCGACCGCCGAAAGATGCACGACTTCAGTCTCGGGACTCTTAACTAATCTGGAAATATTGTTCAGAATATTTTCTATCGCCATCCCAGCGATTAATCGTTCCCGTTTCAGCTCGCTGTCAATTAACGGTCCCCATTCGCTACGCGCTATTTCGGAGATGTCGTGTTCGTCGCGCAGCAGATTGTCGACGACGAGCACACGAGCAGTCTCAATGCTTTGCTCAATGGGCTCGAATCGACAGAACGTCTGTTGGTTGAATGGGAAGGGAAGTGAACTTCTAGGTTCTGAAGGACTGTCTGATGAATTGGGGGATTGAAGCAGTTCCTGGGTCATGTTTACGTAATCGTTAATCCGCTACTAAATCAATTTCTGCGCTGTTTCGTACTGGTTTTGAACTCCGGCATCTTCGCTCCGGGGCCGGCCGCGCCGATCTCGGACTGAATCTTAGCAAACAGCAGGCCACGAAGCCGAACTCTGAACTTCTCACTCTTGTCCCGAGCGCCCTCTTCTACCAGCAAAAGCATTCTATACCACGAAGACTCGAGTTCATCTGCAAGGTGGGAAATCCTGGTGATGTCGTATGGAACCGCCACTGCCTTACATCCGGCCCGCGCAAAAACTGACAAATATCTGGCAGTGGCAAGATCCGGACACAGGATACGTCGCTTCCCAATCTTCAATTCGACGCCAAGCAACGTGTGTTGAATGTTGACCTTTGTTCGAGGTTTGAGCTCGTCAAAATTAAATGAGCGAGTTCGTTGCGTCAGAACTCTCGTGCGGTAGATCGCAGGTAGCCACGACTGCGCTAATTGCTCCAGAATCTGGTTAGCGTAAACGTCTACAGACACGTAGTCAGATGTCAGCGCAGCGTTGTATACAGTTGCGACTCAATGCGAGTTTGAAGCGCGTTGATGATACGTCCCGGGAAGATACCGAGATAAAGGACACCGATGATACTGATGATGAGCGCCACGGTAATGCTGGCGGGAACGGGTGGCGCTACCCAGGAGGTAGTTCGCTCACGGAAAAACATTACGATAACAAGCCGTAGATAGTAGTAAGCCGAGACAGCCGTGTTGAGAACACCAATCACCACAAGCAAGTAGAGTTTCTGATTTACCCCGGCGCCAAACACCATGATTTTGCCCATGAATCCTGCGGTCAGCGGCATTCCAAGCAAACTCAGCAGAAACAACGTTAACGAAAAAGCAAGTACCGGTGATTCAAACCCGATTCCGTTGTAATCCTCGACTGAAGTTCGCCGGTCTCCACTGCGCGCGATCAGTTGGACCACTGCAAATGCCCCGATGTTCATAACTGCGTAGGTCAACAGGTAGAACATCACTGCCGTAATCGCATCATTACGCTGACTCGGATCGCTGGCAGCACCTGCTGCCACAAAACCAACGAGTGCGTAACCAGCATGTGCGATCGATGAGTAGGCCAACAGTCGCTTTACGTTGTTCTGAACGATAGCGACGACATTGCCTAGCGTCATGGTCAGCACTGCGAGCACCGCCAAAGAGCTGACCCAAACGTTGTGGACGTTAGCAGCGCCAGCCGTTGCTACAACGAACGGAAATCCGAAAACGAAGACACGCAGGAAAGATGCAAAGCCTGCCGCTTTAGGACCGGCTGCCATGAAGGCTGTAACCGGTGTCGGTGCGCCTTCGTAAACGTCGGGTGTCCAAACGTGGAAGGGTGCGGTGGCGATTTTGAAACCAAACCCGACGAGCATCATTGCGGCACCGGCGAGGAGTAGACCCGGGTAACGTGCCTGTCCAAGCCTACTGGCAATGTCAGCGATATTTGTTGTTCCCGGAGCACCAGGAATGGCCGTGGCTCCGTAGGTGAGAGCTATCCCGTAAAGCAAAAACGCTGATGAGAACGAGCCGAGAATGAAATACTTCAAGGATGACTCGTTAGAACGAACATCGGTCCGTCGAAAACCTGCAAGAACGTATGTGGCGATCGAAAGTATTTCCAATCCAAGAAAGATGATGACGAGATCCGCGCCTGACGCCATAAGCATCATGCCAACAGTGGCGAACAAGAGGAGCGAGTGAAATTCACCTGCTGGTAAGCGTTCAGTTTCGGCCCAGACTGTTGAGAGTAGAAGCGTCAGAAATGTGACCAGTAGAAAAACCAGTGTGAATCCGAGACGAAGCTCGTCCAACACAATCATTCTTCTAAACGCAGTCAATGGACCACGCCAGGATGTCCATAACCAGATTGCATAAGCAGCGGCGCCTACGACTCCAGCCAGAGAAATCCCGCCGGTTATCCATCGTTGACCGCGCTTGGCGAATGCATCTACCAGCATCACGATGACGGCTGCCGCGCACACAATCAACTCAGGACCAATCAGTGTCCAACTGACATCAGGCATTACAGACTGTGCCAAAAACAAGTTCATTCAGATCCTTTTTGTGTTGCGTCGATTTTTCTTTGTTCTTCAGTTGGAATAGAAGCGAATGAGCCACCCGGACTGGGTACAACACGAATACGCACCGCTTCAACTGCTGCGCTTGATCGATCGAGAAACACCCGAGGATAGACTCCCATGAAGACCATCAACAGCATAAGAGGGAGTATGAGTCCAACTTCGCGTGCGTTTAGATCTAACAGCTGCGCGTTTTCAGTCTTGTCTAAACGGCCGAACACTACACGCTGCAACATCCACAACATGTAAACAGCAGCCCAGATAACTCCGGTCGCCGCCAGCATTGTCACAATGTATGGATGGGCAATTACGTTGGTACCGGATGTCCATGTGCCGATCAGGATCAAGAACTCGCCAACGAAACCGTTAAGAAAAGGTAATCCGATGGACGACAGAGCCGCAATCACGAACAGCGCAGAGAACCATGGCATTGAACTCGCCAGCCCACCAAACTCGCTGATGAGTCGTGTATGCCGTCGCTCGTAAATAAAACCAACGAACAGGAAGAGTGCGCCAGTTGAAATACCGTGATTCAACATTTGATAAAGCGCACCTTGCATCCCCAGTTCGGTAAAAGAGAACAAACCGAGCACGACAAAACCCATGTGACTAACGGACGAGTAAGCGACGAGGCGTTTCGCATCCGGTTGGACCATCGCTACCAACGCGCCGTAGATAATCCCTATCACGGCGAGCGTAATCATGACTGGTGCCATTGCACGCGCCGTTTGCGGAAACAGACCAATACTGAAGCGCAACAAACCGTACGTACCCATCTTCAGCAAAACGCCGGCAAGTATTACCGAACCCGCTGTCGGCGCCTCTGTG
>PSRF01000284.1 GCA_003175865.1 Blastocatellia bacterium | reverse complement strand
GGAGCCATTGTTACAGCTGTCGTTATGGCCTCATTTGTTAATTTCCCAGGCGCACGAGTGAGGAGCTGCGCGCGTGACTTTCGCAAAATGCCGTCCGTCGCATCGAGCATTACCACTTCGCGTGCGCCCGCCAATGCACCAAACAACATGAACATATTTTGTCCACGTTGCCAGGGAAGACTCTGCGTCACGATTGCAAAGATGTCAGGGTGCGTCGCTCGTAGTCGGCTCAGTCGTTTTGCCAAACTGCCTGCTTCAAATTCAGTTCTTGAGATTGGTTCGATCGAAGCGTCGGGATACTCACGACTAAGCTTCTCATTAGCACGTGCTGCGTCGCCGCTCAGCACTAGTAACACCACTTTCATCTGGTGACGCCTCGGGTTACAACTCCTGTGCTGCCGCGTAGATCAAGCAACCGGCGAAACTCATGGGCGCGAATCAGGAACACGTCTGCAGCCGAACGGCCTGAGGTTTGAAGAAACCTGATTGTCACTAAGCCAAAAATCAAAGTGTAACTAATGGTAGAAGCAACGGCGGCCCCCCGCGCACCAAACTTCGGTACGAGGGCGAACACTAGTGCAATGTTGATGACTAGCGTCACGATCCAGAACGCTGGAATTGCGCGCGGCAACCCCAATGCGTTGAAGTGTTGGACTAGAACCGACTGCAAACCAACCAGGTAAACACCGGGAAGAAGAATCCACAATTGAACGGATGCGTCAGTGAACGCTGGTCCGTAAACGACTGGCAACAGCAAGCCCAAAGGAACAGCGGCCAAACAGCACAACAACATTACAAACGTCGCATGTCGAGTTACTTCACACGTAGTTTCCCCACGTATGTCTTGTTCTGCAGTCACACGGGGAAAAAGCAGCGTCGCAATCACACCGGGTAATAACATCAGCATCATTCCAACTTGTGAAGCAACGCTGTACACGCCCGCGTCCGCTGGTCCACGGAAATGATTCACTACGAGCAAATCTGCGCGGAAGATGAGTGCACCGCAGAGTATCGAGATGTGAAACCTGATCCCGTAGCTCAACATTCGACGGAACAGGTGTGCGTCGGTGCGCCACTTCGAATCTGCCAGTCTTCTACCTGAAAAGAGCAAGAACACAATGACGAGCAGGGCAACAAAAACGCTCGTAATAGTGTTCATCGATACGAGTGTCGGCAGCCCGCGGTGAAACACAAGCAAGATGACGAGGGCGTTGATCAAAACGAAGGATTGGCCGAGTAAATCAAATGAGTTGAACTCTCGAATTCTTCCAATCGCCAGAAAGATGTTCAGTCCAATCAATGTAAGTAATTGAAAAGGAATGGAAATGGCAGCAACTCGAATGAGTGACGGGGAAATTGAGGGAAATGCTGTCGGCCATACTTGCGCAACAAGACTGAGCAAGACGGCCAGCACCGAACCAATGATGGTCGCGAAGAGAAATGAGTTAAGCGCTGCGGACCTGAAGTGTTGATTGTCACGCGCGATGAAGTAAGTGTTCGAAGAAGGTAACCCGAGACTTGCAACCTGCGCGATCGTCGTCACTGAAACGTTGATAACAGCGAGTTCGCCCACGCTCTCTACACCGAGCCAACGCGCCACCACGACACCAGCGACAACGCTGTTGGCAATCATCAGCAGGCGTGTTCCAAAGGTGAATGCTACGTGAGCGGAAAAGCGTGACGAGGTTACAGGAAGACGCGTCAACGGAGAAACAGTTTTGTGCGTGTCAGAAGTTGTCTCGCCGACGTTCATGTTGAGGATAGTAATTTATCATCGATCATCACTTTGCATCGCGAATTCAGATTCCAGGTTCCACTGAATACCGCTCACAGCAGTGACTATGGTAAGAGCCTGGTTTGTCTGGGATTTAGTTAGTGTTAGTTCCTGTGACTTCGTGGATCGCTTGTTCTTGGGTGCAGAAACCGATCCACGAAATCACACGCAAACTAGCTCTCAACCCATCGTTCGTACCACAGACTCAAGTTGAGCAAGGCCCACAGATGAAAGCCCCAATCCTTTTTTTGGCTTCGATGTTCTGCCAGCAGGCGACCCACAAAATTGTAATCAAGCAGATCACGACGGCGCAGACTTGAGTTCATGAGGTGATCGTCAAACCAACTGCCCAGTCCTTCCCTGAACCACTCTCGAACCGGAGCACCAAAACCACGTTTCCGTTCATACAGAAGATCACAAGGCAGAATCTGTTCGAGAGATCGCTTGAGGATCTGTTTGCCGCTCGTGCCTTCAACTTTGAGCGAACGCGGCAAGCCCATGGCATATTCAACCAGGTGATGGTCCAAGAATGGCACCCGCGCCTCAACACTGGTTGCCATCGTGATCTTGTCAACACGCATCAGCAGCAACTCCGGTAGACGCAACTTCAATTCGAGATATGTCATGCGCGCGAGAAATTCTGAATCCGGGCGCTCTCGTTCGATGTGCTGCAAATAAGATTCAACAACCTGAAGCGACGAGAGCCCCTTCAATCGTTCACGTAATGAAGGAGAAATCACCCGGGCTTTTGAAATCTCGTCGTACACAACAACGCCACCCCAGAACAACGGTTCATCCGCACCAAGCCGCCTCAAGAGTTCGACCGCCATTGGCTTCCTGCCCGTCGCTTGCAGTGCCGGGCGCGACAACCCTGAAACTGCGCGTCGGAGTCCAACCGGTAGTTGCTCAGCGTGTCGCCAGAAGTTTTCGTAGATTCGCAGGTGACGAACATAGTTGTCGTAACCACTAAAGATCTCGTCTGACCCTTCACCAACCTGGACCACGATTGTTCCCGAGTCGCGAGCGAGTTTCGAAACGTAGTAGAGCGGAACGCAAACTGGATCGGCAATAGGTTCGTCCTGGTGAAATACCAGATCCGGCAGAAACTGTTGCATCTCCTTTTCGGAGATCATCACTTCGTGATGATTAGTTTGAAACTGCTTTGCAATGCGACGGGCGGAATCCAACTCATTGAGATATTCGGCGTCGCTGAAACCAACAGTAAAAGTCTGAACGGGACGATTCATGAGTTCAGACATCAACGCAACGTTCGCTGACGAATCGACACCCCCGGAAAGAAACACACCAAAAGGCACGTCTGACATCATTCGCTTACGTATCGAATCACGGAGCAAACGCAGGATCTCTTGCTGATGTTCCTCGTCGGACTTACCAGTCGGAGCAAGCGGAGGAAGTGCGTCCCAGTACTGTTTCACGTTCAGCGTGCCGTCGCTCGTCAACGTCAACATGTGACCAGCGGGAAGTTTCTGAATGTCACGAAAGAGCGTACTTGGCGCCGGTGTTGTGAGGAAGGTTAGGTAATGATAGAGCGCGCGCTCATCAATGTCGGGCGTGACCTCTGGATGTTGCAAAATTGCTTTGATTTCTGAAGCAAAGATGAATCGCCCATCTTTGTGGTAGTAGTACAAAGGTTTGACACCAATGCGATCCCGCGCCAGGACGAGTCGTTCGCGAGTCTTATCCCAGAGCGCGATCGCGTAATCACCTTCAATGTCGTTAACGAAGTCGAGGCCGCGTTCTTCGTAAAGATGGATGATTGTTTCGGAATCCGTGCGCGACGCGTAACGGTGACCACGTTCTTCGAGATCCTTGCGCAAAACCGCATGGTTGTAGATCTCACCATTGAAGACGAGCCACGTTCGGTCGTCGCAACCATGCATTGGCTGATGACCGGCAGCAGAGAGATCGATGATCGATAGTCTGCGAAAACCAAACCCGCCACGAGCGTTGTCAAACATTAATTCGCCGAAGTCGTCAGGACCGCGATGTGTCATCTCGTCGCGCATCCGTGCCAGCAGCGACGCTTCTACACGTCCTTCATTGGCGCCGTATTCCCAGACTCCGCAAATCCCGCACATAACACTGACTCTTTAGTAAGAACTCTCGGTCCTACGAGTCAAGGTCCTGCTGGGAGCGCAGGCGTCCTCGCCTGCTAGTTCCCATAAAGTCGAGCTTGACGTAACTAGCAGGCGAGGACGCCTGCGCTCCCAGTACCAACTTGACCACTCAGCTACACAGTCCACAAAAGGGTACCGGATGTAATTGTCCAATGGAACTTACCCGGATGGCCATTAAATCTCCAACAGGCGGTTAAGCTTTTTTCCTGTAAGCCGTAATCACGCGATACAGCTTGCGTTTGTATTGAGGGCGTCGTGGACAGACTTTCCGACGTGATGGTCAGACTAACACCGGTCGCGACATCCCTGGCGACAACTGAGTGGTCTTTGACTGTCACATCAAGCCCGGCATCGAAATGAAAGCGAACATTGAACTCATGCTCGCCTTCACCACTGAATTCATCTTCAAGACGCCACCAACGCTCCCCCTTGTTGAAGGTTACCGTGCGCTTGTGAATGACTGGACACGGCAAGCGACAATAACCGCGATGGAGGGCGGAAACTTTGTCCTGAGTTGCGGACGTCTCCCATAGCAACACTTTTGGAGTTGCCTCGCTGCCAATCACAAATGGTTGATTCAAGTCTGTCGTGTTCTGCTCGACGCTGTCGATCTCAACGGTTGAGTGATACGCCGTCGATCGAAACTTATGGCGCTTGCGCAAATCCGCCGAGTAGACGTACGTGCCAGGATCGATGATAAAGGGTCGTCCGCCCACAGACACTTCAATACTTAACGCATCGTTGTGGCCGTGCGAACCACGGCCGTTGATTCCCGGTCCACTCGCATTGAAACAAAGATAAAGGTCGTTGTGACGCATGATGTAAATGCCCGCGTCAGGAAAATCCTTCGACATCATTTCGGTTGAGGGTTTTAATCCAGCAAAGATCGATACTCCTTCTTCACCACAAAACCAGAGCAGCTCAGGCGTGGTTGTCGAATCAATCTTTAACTCGTGTTCTACCAGAACGGCAGCACCGATAGGCAACACATACGCATGATCGTCGGCGCGTCTTTTCACAACTGGGATGAACTGTCCGCTATCCGTATCTCCGATGAGTGGCGCGAACCCGTCGGGCCGAAGATAAGTACGAGTGTAGTTCAGCATGGACCGCAACTTCTGCCAATAACGATCAGGAATTTCGATTCCGTTATTGCGGCAAAGCTGAAACGAGTAAAGAAACAACTCAAGGACGAAGCGATGGTAACCAGTTGAGGATTCAAAATCGGCGCCGTCGTCCTGGACCTGCTTATCCATCTCACGAAGTGTTTCGCGCAAACCGAA
>PSRF01000302.1 GCA_003175865.1 Blastocatellia bacterium | reverse complement strand
ATGTTGAAATTTCCTAACTTAGCGCACGAGACGCGGTCCGACAGAAGAGCTTGTCTCACTCCTTCAACGGCACTACTAAAGGGCCAGAAGGGATAAATCAATAGCCACCTCCGGCGGACTGAGCCTCGACCTCACATCTGAAGCACAATACTGTTGACTCCCTGTGTTATCGTGCGCAGAAGAATCGCTTTCCTAACTTTGCACCCGGAGGCGTTCCTTTGTACTCACACCGAGTTCGGCTTTTCCTAATCAACCTTTTCGTCTTGATCGCTATCGCTGGGTCATCGATTCACGAATTACCAACGCACGCGCAGAATGAAAGCAGCATCACGCCGCGCTCCACCGTCCTCTTTGACTCCAACTGGCGCTTTCATCGCGGTGGCGCACAGGGCGCGGAGTCGGCTGACTTCGACGATTCGAAGTGGCGCGAGCTCGATCTGCCGCACGACTGGAGCATTGAAGATCTGCCGGGGACAAATTCGCCGTTTGATCCAAACGCAATCAGCCAGGTTAACGGCGGCTTCACAACTGGCGGCACAGGCTGGTATCGCAAGGCATTCACGATCTCAAACGCGCAGGACGGCAAGAGAATCGTTGTTCAATTCGACGGCGTCTACATGAACGCTGAAATATGGTTGAACGGCCAGTGGGTCGGGACTCACCCATACGGTTATACAAGTTTCTGGTTTGATTTGACGGACAAGGTAAAAAGAAACGCCGCTAATGTGCTCGCAGTTAAAGTAAGGAACGAAGGAGAAAACAGTCGCTGGTATTCGGGATCCGGAATCTATCGTCACGTTTGGCTGAAGACGCTCGATCCGACGCACATTGCACAATGGGGCACTTACATCACCTCATCCAAGGTCAATCAATCCTCAGCCTCACTAAAGATCAAAACTGCAGTAACTAACCAACGTGACAGTTCCTCTTCGATTCGTCTGCTTACTCGAATCGTAGACATCAAGGGACGAGAAGTCGCTCGCGTTGAATCAAATCAAACCATCGATCCTCACGGTGTCTATGAATTTAATCAGGAGACGACGGTCGCATCCCCTATGTTGTGGTCGCCTGATTCGCCGACTCTCTACACGGCGATTACTGAGGTGCGTAGAGATCGCGACCACGTAGATAGTGTCGAAACCAAATTTGGCATCCGCACTATTTCATTCGATACGACAAACGGCTTCATCCTTAATGGCAAACCTTTGAAACTCAAGGGTGGTTGCCTGCACCACGACAATGGACCACTCGGTGCACGAGCGTTTGATCGTGCCGAGGAGCGGCGCGTCGAACTTTTGAAAGCCAGCGGCTACAACGCGCTGCGGTTGGCGCATAATCCACCTTCGCCTGCATTTCTCGATGCCTGTGATCGTTTGGGAATGATGGTCATCGACGAAGCATTCGACATGTGGCGCGAAGGCAAGAACCCTCACGACTATCACCTGTTTTTCGACGAGTGGTGGAAACGTGACATCGACAGCATGATTGCACGCGATCGCAATCATCCTTCGGTGATTATGTGGAGCATTGGTAACGAGATTCCGAGCCGACAGAAGCCGGAAGTTGTGAAGGTCGCAAAGGAATTAGCGGATCATGTTCGAGAGCTGGAACCTACAAGACCCATAACTTCCGCCGTGAATGATTTACGTGAAGACAAGGATCCCTATTTCGCGACGCTCGATGTTGGCGGCTACAACTACGCTGCGTTTGGTGATCGCACCAAAAGTCTGTACGAGTTTGATCACAAACGCGTACCGAACCGCGTCATGTTTGGGTCCGAGTCGTACCCGCTCGAGGCTTTCGACGCATGGATGAATGTCGTAGATCATCCGTACGTCATCGGCGACTTTGTGTGGACAGCATTTGATTATCTTGGTGAAGCAAGTATTGGTTGGCGTGGTTACTTTCAAGAGCAGAGTTTTTATCCCTGGAACATCGCGTATTGTGGTGATATCGATACGTGTGGTTGGAAGCGGCCACAGTCTTATTACCGTGATGCACTTTGGAAACCTGATCAACTTTCTGTGTTTGTCACTCCGCCGCAACCTTCCTTTCCTCCGAACCCCAAAAGACAGTTCTGGTCCAAGTGGCATTGGTTTGATGTTGTAGCGAACTGGAACTGGGCCGGTTACGAACGCAAGCCACTGAATGTGACTGTTTACTCGTCCTGCGACGAAGTGGAGTTGTTTTTGAATGGAAAGTCGCTCGGCAAGAAACCTACAAACCGAGCTACTGAGTTTAAGAACGCATGGTCGGTTCCGTACGAGCCTGGTTTGATAAAGGCAATTGGCTATCGAGCGGCAAAACAGGTCAATTCATCTGAACTGAGAACTGCCAGCCAACCAACTCACTTAGCATTATCTGCTGATCGCACAAACATTCGTGCAGACAACCAGGATTTGAGTTACGTAACAGTGCAGTTAATTGACGAAAGCGGTGTACGCAACCCGATGGCCGACAACTTGGTGAATTTTTCTCTTACTGGACCAGGTGAAATCATCGCAGTGGCGAATGGCAATCCGATGAGCACAGAAAGCTATCAACAGTCACATCGCAAGGCCTGGCAGGGAAGATTGCTCGTAGTCGTGAGGTCAACTAAAGAGCCGGGCAAGATCACACTAACGGCTACAGCCGACAGTCTACGTTCGGCAAGTGCGGTGATTACATCTCAGACACCTTAACTACCCATCATCGGCTTTATGCCGATGATGGTCCGCCTAGTAGGTGCCCGACCGCATTCGCGCGCGGCGCAGCCGCGCGAAGAAATATAGGGTTTGTCGATTAGGTTGAACTTAAGTACCACCGGCATAAAGCCGGTGGTGTTTACTTAGCCAGTCCCAAGAACTCACGAATGCGGTCGAGTTCAACGTCAAGCTCGGTTCTAAACAGTTTTTCTCTCGGCTTTCCTTTGATATACCCAAAGTCCGCATTCAGTTTGCCGTTCGTTAGCGCCAGGTTGGCCCAACCAATAACGCTATCTCGCCATAACATTGGCATGGCGTAGTAACCACGCTCTCGTTTATGCACCGGCGTGTAAGCTTCGAAACGATAAGTCCAACCCCACAACAACTCGAAACGTGTACGGTCATGAACAAGTGGATCAAATGGCGCCAACAAAAGAACGCGATCCTCTGGGTGTTCATCAGTCATACTCTCATTCGACAACCAGTACCAATCGACACCATCGATTCTTGTCTTTGACAGTCTCTCCCTGGCGCGTTCGAACGTACTCTTCACTTCCCCCTGCCATTGTGGTGCGGCGAAACGAAGCCGTCGTACATAAAACGACAAACTTGGACCAGTCAGTGGCGCGTAAATTCCAACCACGATATCTGCAAGCGCATCCATTCTCGCGCGACGCTCAGCTGCATCCATAGGAACTGACGCATGCTGTTGTGGGCTGTAGAGTCGAATTCCCTTCTCCCGCCGGACAACTCGTAACAACCCTTGGTAGTGCATAGCATCAAGTAAATGCGTCGTTGCATTTGAAGAACCACCCCAGTAGTTCCTCACTTTTCCGTGCGAGAAGGACTCATCAACCTCTCGAGGATGAACCACACCGCGTTGGCGCACAAACTCAAGTAATAACTTCACTTTTTTTCGCTGTGCAGCAGGCCATGAGCGACCAATGTCGTCCGCAGGTACGCGTGATTCTGACCGAGGATGCATTAACGACTGCAAGTGTCGTGTGACATAACCGTAGTTGACGAAGAAGTCTTCCTCGATATCCAAACTTGAGTACTGATTCTCGAGATCTCCCACGCGGTAATTTGCGACTCGCTGACGCAGTATCAGATCTTGAGCCCTTGCTGGAGCACGGATTGGATCCGCCTGCACAAATTGCATCTTGGTGAGTGCCTGTTTCAGAGTGGCTGATTTGAAGAAGTTTCTCGAAACTGCGAAACCTCGTAGCGCGTCAAGCATGACTGTCATGAAAAGGATGTTAACGTGGGAGGCGGATTACTCAAATCTGTGAGGACGCGAGCCCCTCAGGTCGTTTACAACCATCTGTAATTCGGATCCTGTGTTATAAACCCTCGACGCTTCCGAGTATGCAAATCCCCACATGGCCAATTCCCCTTTAACCACCAATCAAATCCGTGGCTTCCTTGCAGCATGGGGCGGCTGGGCCCTCGATGGCATGGACTCATTCATTTACGCGCTCGTCCTTGTACCGGCATTGCGTGAACTACTTCCGCGCTCAGGTATATCAGCCGATCAATCGAATGTTGGTTTCTACGGCGGACTACTGTTTGCACTGTTTCTCGTCGGCTGGGGTTTCTCACTGCTGTGGGGACCAATCGCGGATCGTTTTGGTCGCGTGCGAACCTTAATGCTGACGATTCTCTGCTACTCCCTCTTCACTTTTCTCGGAGCGTTCGCTCGAGACGTCTGGATGCTCGCGGCGTTCAGGTTTCTTGCCGGCATCGGCATTGGTGGCGAATGGTCGATGGGCGGAACGTTTATCGCGGAGGAGCTGCCGGAGGATCGAAGAAAGCTCGCTGCAGGACTCATGCAAACAGGTTATTACGTTGGGATCTTCATTGCAGCGATCATCAACTACTTCGTCGGAGCGCGGTACGGTTGGCGTGCGATGTTTCTCGTTGGAGGAACACCTGCACTTTTGGTTGCTTTCATTCGACTAGGCGTTAATGAATCGAAACGGTGGCAGGACCGTATTGCTGAAGTTGGTCACCAGTGGACCATGCGCAACGCGTTTGCAGCGCTGTTTTCATCAGAATATCGTCGCCTTACGATCCTCAATTCGACCTACCTCCTGATTTCGATTACGGGACTGTGGGCCGGTTCCGTTTACGTTCCAACTGCTGTGAGTCAGCTCGCTGTTAGAGCCGGATTCTCGGAGACTCAGGGTGTGCGGTTGGCATCCTACGGCACGATCCTGCTCGCGATTGGAACGATCCTTGGTTGCATCGTTCTTCCTTATCTTGCGGAGATGTTGGGCCGCCGATTGGCGCTCGGAATGTACTTTGCGGTCATGGCGCTGTTTATCTGGCTCGCGTTCGGTTACGTGTTTTACTTGAAGTCGCACGCGCTCGGCGCTTTCATGGTTTGTTTGTTTTTCCTCGGCCTGGGTGGTGCAAACTTCGCGATGTACACTCTGTGGTTGCCCGAACAATATTCGACTGAATGTCGCGCAAGTGCCTTTGCGTTCGCCACGTCGAGTGGCAGGTTTGTGGGAGCGGGTATCACTTTTCTGGTCGGCGCTGGCGTCTCCTACTTTCACACGATCGGTACACCGGTCGCACTGACTGCGCTGGCCTTTGTTGTTGGATTGTTTTTGCTGCCGTTTGGGAAAGAGACGAAGGGACAAACACTGCCAGCGTAGAGAACCGGTAGAGGCTGTGAAAACATTCGAAATACCACCGGCTTGTCCGGTGGATGGGTTATGCCGGGCATTACCACACGCTTGATTGCTTATTTTCGAGATGCCACGGGCCTGTCCCGTGGAGTTTCACGTTACTCGAGTGTGCGCGGCGAAAATCGCAATTAACGTGA
>PSRF01000274.1 GCA_003175865.1 Blastocatellia bacterium | reverse complement strand
CACCTCGACAACTTGATCGCCGAACCCCAGCAAGAGACTGTTTTCCTCCGGAACGCAGTCGAAACACCAGGCGTAGTTGATCTTGTCCGGCAAGTTGAAAGTGCGCTTCATCCACTGCCCGCCCCATGGTCCCGGATCGAAAAAGGGAACAACTCGAAACGGCCGGTTGGCCACAACATTCAATGCTCGCCTGTAATCATCACCGGAGATCATCCGCGGAAGGATAGCGTCATTGAGGTCAAGGAGATAATCGATGCTGGAAAAATTCTGCACCTTGAGCCGATCTGCGCTACGCCAGTCAACGAAGAAGGCGCGTTTGTATTTCTTTCCAGGCGAGTCTTGAAGATTGCTTATCCCCAGGTTGCCAATCAAATTTTGCCGATGTAATTGCTGTAGATTCCATCGACTGATTTCCGCATGAATAAGCAAATCATTTTTAGGAGAAAGAAGAGAAGCTCCTGGTCCAACAATCAAGATAAGTTCATTCTGGACCTGGGCGATTTTTCTCCTGCTTTCATCTAACATTTCGGCGTCAAAGAAGTCGGCGATTTCAATAGGATTCAGCCTTCCAAATACTGGGTCGTCGCCGAGATAGGGTTTGAGCATCTGCTCAATTTCTCGTTCACTTCGAAACAGGTCGTCGCTCTTGAAGACGAGTGATGGTTTGAGCGATCGAGTAGCACGCTCGCAAATTTCGCTGGCAGACACTCCTGGATAACACTCCACGCAAACGATAAATCGGCCATTAGAAATCCGCCGATTAATCACATTGAGGATCTCTCGCCAGCCTTTGTGGCAATTCGCCCCTGTCGCCTCTATGGCGGTACGGGGAAACAGATCGTAGTTTGAGGCAGCGGTAAGCACAGACGATTTCTACTTTCGTTCTGAACGACGCGTCTTTGACAGCGCGAAACCAGTATGTTACACAACGCCGGTCACTTTGTCACCGGTCAGGAGAAAGTTGTTACATCGGGGGGCGGTTCTTCGCGATTAAGTTACCTGATGCGTGAAGTAATCAATAAAATCAACAGTAAAGTGCTCGGAGCTGAATCGCCATACGCCGTTTTGCTTCCAGTCGACTATTCAGAATCACAAGTCGAGTACCCGGTTCTGTATCTCATGCATGGTCTGTTTGGCCAGTATGACAACTGGCTGAAGTTGACAAAGATTGAAGAGTTGTCACGTGACTCGAGACTGATAATCGTTATGCCAGAAGGGCGCGATGGATGGTATTGCGATAGTGAAACGGTTCCTGTTGACAAGTACGAAACGTTTCTAACCGAGGAGTTGCTGCCATCGATCGAAACTACTTATCGAACAGTGCGCGATAAGAAAGGTCGAGCAATTGCGGGTTTATCGATGGGTGGTTACGGAGCTTTCAAATACGCTTTGAAGAAACCTCATCTTTTTGCATTTGCAGCTTCATTTAGTGGTGCTTTCGACGCCGCCGAGCGTACGGATGAATCTCCTGGATTCAATTGGGATGAGCTTCGTCCCTCGATTTTACGGGCCTTTGGCGAGGATCAGAGCCCAACGCGAGTACAAAACGATCTCTTTAAGTTGTTCACGGCGACGCGCGCGTCCGAGATAAAGAAGCTGCCTTACTTTTACTTCGATTGTGGCTGCAACGATGGATTTATGGAGGCAAACGTTCGCCTCAAACAAATTCTTGAAGAGAAGGGAATCGACCACTATTTCGCGGCGATTGAGGGCGGACACGATTGGGACTATTGGGGCTCACGTTTGCCAAAATTATTAGCGCTTGCCACCGAAAGGTTGATTGGAACAGTCCAACCCTCGAGTTAGCCGTTTGCCTTTTCCCACTTTAAGGGTATGGGGTCATGCATCCAAGTTTTCTCAAAAAGTGGTTGACGGACTTGATCCCGCTGTGTTAGTTATATCGACTTATTCAACAGCGAAGATAAAGCGACCGCCCTTCAACCAGTAAATCTAAAATCAAATTAAAGGCTTGCCCTTAGAAACTTAAACGAAAATATTCTCTTACGGACTAGAACTTATTAGTTCGCAGCGGGAACAAACCCGCATCTCTAGATGAACCTTTCGCGCATAGATCAGCTGATTGTCGTCTTATACCTTGCGGGGATCATGGGAATTGGTATCGCCATGAAACGCAAGGCCGCGCGAGGCATGTCGTCGTATTTCCTCGGTGGGCGGCAATTGCCATGGTGGGCCCTCGCTATGTCTGGTTCGTCTTCATACTTCGACATAACGGGCACGATGTGGATCGTCTCTACCTTCATTGCGCTCGGTCTGAAGGGAATGTGGGTTCATTGGCTCTGGGGATTTCCGATCACCGCCTTCTATCTCGCTTACATGGGTAAGTGGATTCGACGCTCGAATGTGATGACGGGCGCTGAATGGATGAAGACTCGTTTTGCGAGCGGCAAAGCAGGGGACCTCGCTCGGTTCTCGTATACCTTGTTCGCCATCCTGACCATCACCGCGTTGTTGGGTTACAGCGCTATCGGTATGGGTAAGTTTGGCGCAATATTTCTACCTTTTTCACCGACAATGTGTGCTGTCCTTATTCTGGGGATCACAGGCATCTACGTTGTTGCGGGTGGCCTTCATGGAATTGTCCGAGTTGAAATCGCCCAGACAGTTGTGTTGAGCACTGGCGCAATCGTCTTTGCCATCGTCGGTTATCGTCACTTCAATCCGTCACACTTTGCAACTCTGGTTCCAGCATCATGGATGGATATTCTTCCTTCGGTGCGGCCCGCAGATCTCCAGGGAGTTGTTTCCGGTGGAACTGACTATTCGTTATTTGGTGCGCTTGTAGCCGTTTGGGTTTTGAAGGGTTTTCTTCTTTGTCTGAGTGGCCCTGAACAACTATACGACTTCCAACGTTTTCTGGCTGCACGCGATGAGCGTGACGCTTCCAAGTTAGGCGCGCTATGGGGGGTCATCCATACAGTCCGCTGGTGTTTCGCAATGGCAATCGCAGCGATGGCTATTTCAGGTATCGGTAATGCCGTCCTGGACGCGAGGTTAAAAGCCGACCCGGAAACTGCCTTACCTCTTATCATCGGGACGATGCTGCCAGTGGGTTTGGTTGGTTTCATGCTGGCAGCGCTCTTGTCTGGGTTTCTTGCCACCTTCAGTTCGACGGTAAATGGTGGTGCGGCTTACCTGGTGAAAGATGTTTACCAGAAATACATCAACCCAAACGCAAGCGCGAAGACGCTGGTGCGAGCCAGTTACTTTTCATCGGTGCTGCTAATAGTTGCCGGTCTGGCTATTTCGGTTTTTGGAACTTCGATCAATACCGCATTCTTGTGGATTTTTGGAACTCTCGCCGCCGGTATTCTTCCACCAAACGTTCTACGCTGGTATTGGTGGAGATTAAATGGTTATGGATACGCGGCCGGGGTTTTCAGTGGAATGTTTCTTTCATTGGGCCAAGTGGTCCTTGATACTGCTTATCTCGATCAGCCTCTACCCCTCTATATCGGATTTCCAGTCATCGCGCTTGCTTCTACGATCATCACGATAATCGTGGCTTTGCTCACTCAGCCGACTGACATTCAGACGCTGAAACATTTCTTTCGCAATGTGCAGCCTGCCGGATTCTGGGGACCGCCGCGAGCGGCGCTGTTAGCCGAAGAGCCAACATTTACAAAGCAGTCTCCCTTTTCTCGCGATGCTTTCAACACGGTCGTGGCAATGGTTGGCATCACCTCACTGTATGTGTCCATGCTCTATCTAATCCTGCACCGACATCTGGTTGCATTTGCGTTGCTTTCAACTGCTGCACTGACCGCGATCGTTCTCTATTTCACCTGGTACAAATACCTGCCAGCTCCTTTGTCGGTGCCAGAAGAACTCGATGCTGAGCGGTCTGAGTTCAATTTCGATTCTGCTGAACGCGTCGTGGTCGGAGGATCTAGTGAAGTTTGATGGGAAAAATGTAGTGGTAACTGGTGGTGCGCAAGGAATCGGTGCAGCGACCAGCAAACTGTTCGCTAAACGAGGCGCGTCCGTAGGAGTTCTCGACTGGGATGAGGATGCAGGAATCAGGACCGTTAAAGAAATTGAGGAAACTGGTGGCAGAGCTGATTTTTCGAGGGTTAACGTTGCGGATTTCGACAGCGTTGAGCGAGCGGTCGCGCACATTAATGAACTCTGGGGGAGCGTTAGCTCGCTGGTGGTAAGTGCTGGAATCCAGCGTTACGGGACCGCACTTACGACCAGCCTCGAACAGTGGCATGAAGTGCTCGGTGTAAATCTTGAAGGCGCATGGAACGCGGCTCGTGCAGTGATTCCTTTCCTTCGAAAGTCAGGCGGTGGAACAATTGTAAATGTTTCATCGGTCCAGGCTCTGGCGACCCAGCCAAACGTCCTCGCTTATACAGTAAGCAAACATGCGCTAATCGGTCTGACCCGTTCGATTGCGATTGATTTTGCGAGCCAGAACATTCGGGCGAATGCAGTTTGTCCAGGCAGTGTAGACACGCCGATGTTGCATTGGGCCGCATCCATGGATCGCAATCCCGAGTCTGTCCTGCAAGCTTGTAATCAGATGCATCCACTCGGTCGGATTGCAAGGCCAGAGGAGATTGCCGAAGTGATCGCCTTTCTCGCTCATGAGAACTCGTCGTTCGTCACGGGAGCTGTTTGGACTGTGGATGGTGGGCTCTTGGCGCAACTTGGAGGGGCACCTCGAGCAGCGTAGTGAACACGGAGTAATGATGAACAATCCAGCAAAGGTCGAAGTAGAACCAAAGACAGCGGTATATACGCCACCACCTTTTCTTGACGATGCGATCAAGGCCGTTCCGCTGGTATCAGCTCGGAAGCTGCCAGGGCGCATCGGCTACTTAACTAACTACAGCTTTCATATCTGGTATCAAATCGTCATCGAAATACTTAAACGTCGCGCTGCTCAGTACGGTGCGGAGATGCTAGTGCAGGATGCGCGCAAGAGCGTTGAAAATCAGATCAACCAGGCGCGCGAGATGCTACCGCAAGTTGATGCTCTCTTGTTGACACCGGCGGCGACCTCTGGTCTTGAACCAGTTCTCGAGATGGCTGCACAAGCCGGCAAGCCAGTTGTCATCGAAGCTAATCCGGTAGAAGGAATGAAAACCCTGGTGGCGATTTGTGATTACGACGCGGGATTCGAGCTGGGGTTCTGGGTCGGACATAACGTGACCGCCGCGAATGGTCCACTACGCATTCTTGACGTTGGGCTGCCGGCGTTACGTCCCTGCCTCTTACGCAGTGAAGGTTTTGTTGATGGCGTCAAGACAGTTCAAGCCGACGCTGTCGTGGCTGCCAGCATCAACGGCGAAGCCACTCCTGAAGTGGCTCACCGAGTCGCGCTTGAAACATTGCGCAAAACCGGTGATGTAGATGTGATTTTTGCAATGGATGACGAGACAGGCCAGGGGGCTTACGAAGGATACCTCGAAGCCGGATTTGATCCGGAAAGAATTGTCATCGCCGGATTTGGCCTGGCAGGTGACCACGAAAAGGAGTGGCTAATGCGTCGCGAAGCGTTGAAAGTTAGCGCCGCGATGTTTCCGGAATACGTTGGCCTACGATGCGTGGATAACCTCATCAAGTGCTGCGACGGGCAGGCAACACCGTTACGCGACGTTATTCCGACAGTTGCAGCTACTCCATCAGTGCTTGAAAAACTTTATCCCAAGAGAGGAAATGCATGGACTCCTGACTTCGCTGCTATGGCTGCTCTTTCTGGTAAGAGCGAGTGCACGCGTGTGTAGGAAGAAACTTTGGAGGCGCAAGATGAATAGACAGTTGTGCAGCATTATTAAGCAAGTAAGTTTTTTGATCGTCGCTGTGTGCATCTTTACAGTCGGCGTTTTAGCGCAGTCGAACTCAGGTTCGATCGTTGGAGTTGTGCAGGACTCAAATGGAAGCGCAATCCCTGGAGCGACGGTAACCGTTACCAACGTAGGTACAAATGAGAAAAGGACAGTGCAGGCTAACAACGAAGGGTATTACGAGGCACTGTCACTGTCGACTGGAGTTTATCGAATCATTGCGAGTGCCACTGGCTTCCAGGAAGCGACCCTCAATGACGTCAGGCTCGCAGTTGGCGACAGATTACGAATGGATCTGCAAATGGGTGTGGGCGCCGTTAGTGCGAACGTTCTCATTGCGGCTCAGACGAATGTTGAGACAGAAACTTCAACCATTGGAGATACGATTACATCAGCTAGAGTCGCCAATGTTCCTGTAAACGGCCGCGACTTCACTGGACTTCTTTCAACGGTTCCCGGATCAGTTCAAACGTCGAATCAGTTTCAGACTAGCGTCAACGGTATTCCGTCGACTTTTGGTGGCACCAGTGTTCTCGTAGATGGCATCGACGCCGGCAGAGTTGACCTGAACGGAACGTCCAACGTTCTGGGACGAATTGAGTCTCGCGTTAACCGAGTCAGTATGGACAGTGTTCAAGAGATCCAGGTAGTCGAACAAAACTATTCAGCGCAATACGGACAGGCCATCGGCTCAGTAATTAATCCCATCACGAAATCGGGTACAAACAACTTTCATGGAAGCGTGTTCGACTATTTCCGTAACGAGGCCCTGGATGCGAACGACTTTTTCAACAATGAGTCGGGCTTCCCTCGGAATAAGTTTCGCCTGAATCAGTTTGGTGGCAATGTCAGTGGTCCGATAGTCAAAGATAAACTGTTCTTTTTTGGAAACTATGAAGGCGTGCGGCAAACACGAGGGAGCTTATTTCGAGGCTACACTCCTACCGCATCCTTCCGTACCGAGTTTGTGCCATCTTTGAGCCATGCACTATCGACGCTACCACTGCCAAATACGAACAATTTTCTGAACGTCGATGCTGATCCGGCCCCTGAATATGGCGAGTTTCGTGTTCTGAAGAATGGAAAGTTGCGTGAAGATACCGGCTCAGTCAAGCTCGACTATCACTACAGTGATCGAAGCCAGTTTTCGCTGCGATACAACATAAACGATTCAAATACGACCACCCCTTACGGTGTGGGAACCGATCAGGTCGCAGATGGAACTCTCCGAGTTCAGCTATTTAAGCTTTCGCACAACTACACATTGTCGAGCACGACTGTCAATGAAGCTGCGTTTGGTATTAATCGAAACGTCACCAACCCGAGTGCTGGACCATCTACGGAACCGATTTTCAACTTTCTGTTTGCTGACGCTTCAATCGCAGGTCCTGGTCCAGCACAGTTCAATCAGTTTCGCACCAATACTGTCTATCAGTTCCTGGATACCTTGAGTACTGTGAAGGGTAACCATTCTCTGAAGTTTGGAACCGACATCCGACTCAATCGTCGCGACGCTGAGTCGGTCACCCAGTACACGTTGTTCTTCTTTAGTGGGGCTGATTTTGCGAACGCCGCTGCTCTCATTGGCCAGAGCTCAGGCAATCCTAAGCTCAGCTACGCCAATGAAAACTATTCGTTCTTTGTCCAGGACGACTGGAAAGCGCGTCCACGCCTGACGCTCAACCTCGGATTGCGTTACGACATCAGTAGTGTCAGTCGCGAGGCCGAAGGTCGACTGCAGAACTTCATTTTGGCCACCAAGAGTTTTACTCCGCTGGGCCAGAAGATTTACAACATGGACAAGAATAATTTTGGACCACGTCTCGGCTTTGCCTGGGACATCTTCGGCACTCAGAAGACTGTGCTGCATGGCGGTTATGGAATCTTCTACGATCGAGAACTGCCAGCCAGCTTTGGATCTCCACAAATCAATACTTTCCCGTCGGTGCAAATCTTTTTCCCGTCGTATCCAATTAAACCCGCCGAGTTCGTGCCGGTTGGATTAGAGGGACGACAGGTCATGATGATAAATCCCAATCTTCCGACGACTTATGCTCAGCATTGGTCCTTAAATGTTCAGCAGGACGTAAAGGTTGGCATTCTGCAGGTTGGTTATGTTGGCAACCACGTGCTCGACATTCTGACAAATGGAGTGGTTACACCACGAAATATTAATCCGAATCTCGACGCGTTTGGCACCAAACCGATTCCTGGCGTTGGCAATATCCTGGACGTAGGAACCTATCCACAATCCAACTACAACGCACTGCAAGCAACGTTTAAGAGAAATCTGACCAGAGGTTTGCGCATTAATGCCAATTACACCTGGTCTCACGAGATCGACAATGTGATCGGGTTCTTCAAGGACTATCAAAATTATAAGGATCTGAACGCCGACCGCGCCAGTGGCGATGCAGACATTCGGCACAATTTTACTTTCGACGCTGGTTACGATGTTCCGTCGCTTCGCCAGTTTTTTGGTGATGGAACTCCGCGTTGGATTGCCGATGGTTGGCAGCTCAACACGCTGACCCAAATGCGCACCGGTTTTCCGGTTAACGTCACGGTCACCGGAGGTATTTTCGGTGGAGCATTAAGGCCGAACTTAATTGAAGGTGTCCCGCTACGACCGGCCAACTACAATCTTCCGAAGAATCAATTCAATCCAAACGCCTTTGCACTGCCTGCTCCGGGAACGTTCGGTAACCTTGGACGTAATGCACTTCGTGGACCTGGCTTTGCGCAGGTTGATTTCTCGGTGTCGAAAGATACAAAGATAACCGAGACTCAGAGTCTGCAATTGCGGTTCGAATTCTTCAATCTTTTCAATCACGCAAACTTCGCGGATCCTTCTGGTGGTCTCACTGCCGATCAGTTCAGTGGCAGCCTGAATCCGACCGCACTGTTTGGCCAAAGCGTTTCCACAGTTGGAAATCAACTCGGTGGTCTACTTGGTCCGGGTGGACCGCGTCAGATCCAGATCTCTGCGAGATACAATTTCTGACAAGGACTCCAATTGAATGCTTCTGGCTGGCAAAAAGTTGACAGCACAAAGCGGCAGCTACTGGGTTTTCCGGTGGTTGCCGCTTTTTGTTCCGCTCATCGCAATCACCGTCGCTGCTCAGACTCCGACAAAAGCACGGCTGCCTGACAGTCCGATCAAGACTGTTTACATCATTCCTACAAGTCATTACGACTTTGGGTTTGTCGAACCACCCGATCAGGTGCGCGAACGTGCGGCACGACACATCGATGAGGTCATTCGTGTAGCCGAATCTGATCCCGATTTCCGTTGGACCATCGAAAGTGTTTGGCAAGTCAATGAATGGCTCAAGCGTCAAAAGCCTGCAACCTCTGTTTTACCGAAAGACAACGCAAAGATTGCCCGTCTCGTAGCACTAATAAAATCTGGACGCATTGCGCTCTCGACTGCTTGGGGCAGCATGCACACCGACTTTATGGGTGCAGAAGAGCTCAATCGCATGTGTTACGACTACACCGTCCTTAAGCGCACTTACGGTGTCGAGTCGCAGCTCGCATTGATGGACGATGTTCCAGGTCATCCAACGTCGATACCGTCGGTACTAGCCAACAGCGGAACTAAGTATCTCGTTACCGGGGCGAACACTTTCCTCGCTTCTGCAACCACGCTCGCTCCGGGCAAAGTGCCTTTTTACTGGCAGTCTCCAGACGGTAGTAAGGTTCTCATATGGATTAGCCAGGGTAAACGCGGCGGTTATGTTGAGGGCATGACCGACTTCTACCTTGATCCTTACTCGCTGGATCCATATACGAACAAGACGCCTTACGAAATGTTCAATCCAAATGCGGGTCCAAAAACGGATCTGCAAAAGATGGAAGAAGGTGTAACCGAACTGCTCAATCGTTACAACGCCGGTGGGTACAAGTACGATTCAGTCATGGTCATGTTCGCGCATGATTTTGTAGAACCTACGAACGTTAGGAGTCTCGAAAAGGCAGTCAAGCTCTGGAATATAAATCATCCGGAGATTCAGTTGAAGATCGCGACTCCACCTGAGTTCTTCAAAGCCATGGAGAGCAAGTACCAATCCGAGATTCCTACGTATCGTGGCGAGTGGTCCGGCTTGTGGTCCGAAGCTAAGACTCAGTCGCCTTTGATCAGCGCTCTGGCCAGGTTTGCCCATGAGCAGACTCCTGCCGCCGAGACTCTTTGGAGCGGCTTGTCGATGACGCGTAGCATTCCGTATCCAGTCGGCAATATGGCATCTCTTTACGACTGGATGTTTACCTACGACGAGCATAGTGGGGCTGGAAATACTGGCTGGATACAATTGAATGATCGACTGCCACTAGAAGAGCAGAATCGACAGTATGTGCGCTACATGAAACAGGCCGAATCAGAAGTTGAGAATCTTTTTTCTCGTGGCCTGGCTCTGTTGGCCCAGGCCTCGAGGTATGACGAACCGTTTAAGCAAACTTCCGCAAATGAATGGAACATGGTGGTCTATAACGGCCTATCGTGGCAGCGTAACGACGTAGTTGAGATCCAGTCACCACGCGAGGATTTGCGCGTTGCATCATTAACCGACAACGTGAGCAAACAACCAGTTGCCTTCGATATCGATGAGAAGGGTAATGTGTTGTTTGTCGCGAAAGGTGTTCCTGCGCTTGGATATAAGACCTTTACCGTCACCACTGCTCCCGGCAAGGCCGAAACGACACTCACTACAGTAAGCGGATCAGTTGAAGCTTCGAACGCAAACTACCGTATCAAGGTAAGACCTGATGGAAATATTCAGAGCATTTATGACCTTCGATTACAGCGCGAAATCGTCAACGATAAAGGTGAATTACCGTTCAATGATTTGTTAAGAGTCGAAGGTTCGACCGCCTCGCGTTTGTCCACGCCAATAACGCCCATCATAACCATCAAGAAAGGAAGACAACTGACCGAGATTTCCGTCATGCGTCCGCGAGCGGCTTTTTCGGCAACTGTCATCAGGCTCTACGATGGCCTTGACCGAGCTGAAATTTCAAACTTGATTGACGGATCGCGGTTACCTTTTCCCGGTGGAAGTAATAACTGGAGTGATAGTTACTATTTCTCCTTTCCATTCTCTATCTCCAAAGACAATTTAAAGATCATGCGCGGCGGTCAGAAATGGTTCGACACGCTGCCGGATGACTATCTTCCTGGTGCGAGGCAGGATTCGGTAACAACTCAACACCTGATCGGTCTCACAGATGGTAACGCGACGGCGATGTTGGCCCATCGTCAGACTTTCCACTTTGCTTACGCCGGATTCGTCAATTCCAAACTTTTACCGAAGGGTTCTCCTCAGGAATTCCCCGCAATGTACACTGGCAAGTTTCCACTTCCCGAGGCCACCATCTACTCGCGCGCGTTGCGTCACACTGAGCAAGCCGATACGCATGATCTTGGTGTAGTAAACATGGCGACAGTCGAGCCTGGACTCGGTGATCGCAATGTTTTCGATTACGCGATACGAGCGGGCGGAAAATGGGACACGGTTACCGCATGGCGTTTCGGGGCTGAGTTCAATCTGAGGTTGCGAGCTGTCTATGTCGGTACGCCTCCTGGTGCGCCTGATCGGAGCTTCTTCAACGTAGATCAGCCCAACGTCCAAATTGTTTCAATCAAACCTCTGTCTGATACGGTGGTTCACGGCGAAGTGAGTGCAACGCCTCTGGATCCGCAACTCAACAAGCTGTACACGATACGGCTGCATGAATTCGCAGGACGGGCAACCGAAGTAAGGATTAATTTACCGGTGCCGGTGAAACAAGCAACGCGGATGAATCTGACAGAGGACATCGAATTGGAAAAAATCGGAAGTGTCTCGCCACTAACAGTGCGTCTCGATCCCTTTGCGACCGCTACCATCCGCATTGAGATTGACAGAGGCAAGTAAAAACAAACCAAGATGGGTAAATTCAAGCGAAGACAATTCTTAAAACTTACTGCTGCGAGTGGTGTATCAGCTGCGGTCCTATCAAAGACCGATACCGTTTTAGCACTGACTGCAAAGGAAATGGACCAACCGGCTTCGCAGGCACTGCCCAGTATTCCGACGATTGATTCGATGCGTAGCATTGTCATGACCCATAAGTTTGGCGATTTGTTCAATCCGCCGGGTCTTACGAATCAGTGGGGTTGTGCTCAAGCAGCCATGGACGTCGCGGCTGTCAGAAGTATCGCGTTTCCACCATTTGCTCAGGGCGAGATGAATGTGGCACCACTCGGTTCTGGTGGAGAGCTGTTAACCGGAATTTTGTTTATCGATGGTGAATACTTTGCTTCTACGAAGACACCAATTGAGTTTGTTTGGCAACCTGACCGGATCGAGCGTCGTGCCGTTTTTAAGAACCTTGAGTTGAAAAGTGTCACCGTCGTTCCGTTTAAAACAATGGCGGTTGCTGTCAAGCTAACTGTCACCAACAAATCATCAAGTCGTCAAAAAACCGAAATCAAGTTGGCCGTCAATGGTGGGGCAGCAAAATCGGTAACGCCGTGGAATGGCGCTGCATCGCCCGGCGAATTCGACAATGAGCGGACTGTCGATACTGCTCGAGGTGCGATTCTTTGCAAAGCATTACACAGTGAAGCTTGGGTCTTGCAAGGTTCATCTCCCAAGGCTGACCTCATTCTTCCATCATGGCTCATTTACAGTTTCGACCTTGGGCCAAACGAATCAAAATCAATAGTCTTTGTAAACTCCCTCGGCGAAAGCCAGGCGTTTGTTGAGAAGAATTTCGACGCCATAATCAACAGTTTCGACTCGGTTGCCAGGGCGACTGCCGACGAATGGAACGCAGAACTGAAAGCGGCGTTTACTCCCAACAACGATCGCTTCTCTGGTTACCTGCCGACGCTCGTTACTTCGGATGAAAGTTTGAAGCGGCTCTATCACACCGCCGTAATGAGTGCTGTTTATTTCAAACGCACTACGCCGTACTCAGTTTACGGCACAACGTACGTAACCTTACTTCCGCGGTACTGGGAGACTGCAACCTTTCTCTGGGACATCAGTTTAAGTGCCATGTTGCTCGCCATGCTTGATCCGGCCGTATTGCGGCGAATGATGGAAACATGGATGACAGTGGATATACATCAGCACTTTGGTACCGAGTTTCTTACCGGAGTTGGTATTGGTCCATGGTACTCAGTAAACGACTTTGCAATGTCTCGCATGGCAAGCGAATACCTACGTTGGACTGGAGACAAAGCATGGTTGGACAAGATAGTCGGCGGAAAGAAAGTTCTGGATCTTTTGGTGTCTTACGCGGAGCACTGGCGAGCACTCGACACAAACAAACATGGGCTCGCTGATTATGGCGGAGTAAACAATCTCTTAGAGGCCGTCTCAA
>PSRF01000244.1 GCA_003175865.1 Blastocatellia bacterium | reverse complement strand
CTCTACCTATCAAGTAGTAATTTCCCCAGATTCAATAGAAACCTGAATACGGGCGAGGCAATCGCCGGTTCGACTCGTTCGGTGGTTGCTCATCAGATTATTTATCATGATGAAAAATATCCGTCGGCCCTTGTCTTACCGATCATTCCTCGTACGCTAGATACAAATTAATGGATTGTGTTAAGGTCCATCAGAATAAAAAATCTCCTTGCATTGAATCATTCGTGAGTGCTATAAGCTCGTAGACTTGTAAAGACCGAGGACTCGGACCGAGTCCAACTTCGCAACACATTTCGCAAGGCGAATTTAATAACAGAGCAAAGGGTTCTTTAAGTTAGTTTGAAACACAAACTAACTTAAACCAAGCAAGCCTCCCCTTCAGAGAGTATAAGGTTCGTTTGAAACGTCAACTAACCCGATTTTCTCTGAGATATTTTTGCAGAGAACACAGCCTCAACCTTCGACGGATCTCTCGCTCAGGCGAGTAGTTTAGCTAAGGAGTCGGTTATGAGAATTGGACGGAAAATCAGTGTCGCGCTTCTGACGGTTGGAATTCTTATTTGTTTCTACGCGATCGCATACAGTCAAGGCACGAACCTGGGCACAATCCGGGGAACTGTTACCGATCCAAATGGCGCAATAATTCCTAATGCGGCCGTCAAGATAACGGATCAGACCACCGGCATTTCACGCGATTTAACGACTGATAGTGAGGGCAACTATGAAGCGACATTCCTAAAGCTAGGCGTCTACAAGGTAACTGTTACCGCGCCCGGGTTTAAGACATCCGAGCTTGATGTGAGCGTAAAAGGTGCCGACGTTGTCCGTGCAGATATCAGAACTGAGGTTGGTGCCCAAAATGAAAACGTCTTAGTGACCGGCGCTGAAAGTGGTTTGATCGAAAACGAACAACCCGTGATTGCCGGTACCATTAACAACAAACAACTCATCGAAATCCCCAGAGACAGTCGCGATATTTATGAGTTTCTCTACTTAAATCCTGATATTACGCAGGGGCCGAATGGAGATGGCAGCTTCAAATTCATTGGCGGTCAGAGCTATGGCGCTAGCTTCTCACTTGATAGCCAGCGCACAAATGGCGGTATATTCGGCGAGCCTACTTCGAGTCAGCCATCTCTCGAAACAATTGGCGAGCTCACGGTCCTGTCAAAGAATTTCACGGCAGAATATTCCGGTATCGCGAATATTCGAGTTGAGACAAAACGCGGTGGCAAGAAATATCACGGGTCACTCTTCTACAACAATAAAAACGATGCGTTAGCGGCCTGGACAGTGCAGGATAAGAACGCGCAGGCAGCCTTCCTTCCTACTGCAGATACCCCCTCGTTCCCTAAATCAAGGTTCAACCTGAATGAAACCGGTGGTTCACTCAGTGGTCCCTTTCCTCTGTCTGGCGACAAGACTTTCTTCATGCTCTCGTATGAACGCCGCTGGGACTTAAATGTCGTTCAGCTGAGATCCAGTACGGTGCCAACATCTCTTATTTTGAATGGAGACTTCACCCCGATTGCGGCCAACAGCAGGCCTACAGTGAACGCTGCAGTCTTACCGTTACTGACACCTGCAGAACTGGCGAACAACACTGTAGTCACCGGTGGGACGCGGCGTTGGCTCTCAATTCCGACGCGACTCCTCAACCCGATCGCCATAAACATAATGAACGGCTACTATCCTCACACGAATCCGGCAACTCCATTCAGTACGACGAACGGAAGATTGAAAAGCTTCGTCAGAAATGTACCTGGCCTCCTCACAAGAGACCTGGCAACTCTGCGCATAGATCGAGATTTTTCTGACAAAGATAAATTTTTTGCTGTCTATACCTTTCAGGATAATCCTGGCAACCGTCGCACGCTCGCTATAAGCCCGCTACCAGCGTTTGGATTGCTCTCGCAACATCAAACTAACCATACGCTTTCGTTGTCCTACACCAGATTGTTTTCGAATAGCTTGGTCAATGAATTGCGAGGCGGGTTCAATGTCCAGAACCTCTTCAGGCGAGGAAATCAACGCAACAGGGATTTTCTGGCGAATGTAGGTTTCAATGATGGTGAGATAACTACGATAGGGTCGATACTTGGTTCGGATCTGCTGGATACAGCTGGTCCAACCAGATTTACGATAGCGCCGTTTACAGGAATCGGTAATGGTGGTCGTAGTATCAATCGAAACCTAGACCAAAAGCTTGCCACGTTCGGTGATACCGCCACATGGACCAAGGGAAGTCATTCCATTCGCGCCGGAGCCGACTTCGTAAGAAATCAGGCAACGGATGGTTTTACTGCGAATAGAGGTAACCCGCGAGGTTTTCTTAACTGGGGCTCTTCGATGACTTCCTACGCGAATTTCCTTCTGGGTCTCCCGCCAAATTCGGCGACGTATGTTGGGGCTACGCGTCGTGGCGACTTGAACGTTGCTAATTGGGAGGACGGCTTCTTTATCCAGGACGATTATAGGATTCGTCCGTCAATCACGCTCAATCTCGGCCTCCGATATGAACTGATTACACCCTTCGTCGAGAAAAACGATCTGATGGTGAACTTCGATCCGTCTACCTCTGCTAATCCCGGATTTCAAGGACGATTTGTTATCCCTAGCGACAAAACCAGAGCACTCCTCGACCCACGCTTTATCACTTACGGAGTTGTGACCGCGGATCAGGCGGGAGTCGGCAGAGGTCTGTTGAAGACCGATAAGAATAACTTCGCTCCTCGCCTTGGCATTGCTTGGCGTCTCAAAGATGCAATGGTACTCAGAGGTGGCTACGGCGTTTATTATCCAACGTCGGCAGCGCAAGGTATGCGTGACGCGCTTGCAACGAACGCGTTCAACCAATCACTGCAAAAGAGAGGCACTCAAGGCTTGCCAGGCGGAATCAACCCGCGCGGAATCACGCCTTTCTCGGGAGGAACTATAAGCGTTGGAGATCCCAACGATTTTACGGCGCTTGCGGCGAATGCTATTCCGTTTGATCTGCAGTCTCCGCGCATCGAACAATACAACGTAACGTTTGAACGCGAGTTCAGGGCAAATCTCGCCTTGCGTGTATCTTATGTGGGTTCACGTCAACATAATTTGATTGCCGGTCGCGACTTGAATGAACTCCCACCTAACAACATACCTTTCGGAGTTCACAACGAAGACGGAGACCTTTGCGATCCAATTGATGAAGGCGACTGTGTCGTTTCGCCCGCAGATGCCGCCCGACGACCATTTCCGAAATTAGGCGACTTTCTTGCGACTTATGGAAATACCGGCAGGGGACATTCGAATGCTTTGCAGATCGAAGTCAACCGGCGGTTCGCACGGGGTCTGACGTTTAATGCCTCCTACACGCTACTCGATCAGAAGTCGAGTGGTACTGACGTCGGAAATTCATCACTAGGAGGAACTCTTTACAATCAATTTGCCCCCGACGTCGACTTCTCTCGCGACTCTTTCATTTCGCGTCACCGGTTTGTCAGCTATGGAAGTTATGAGCTTCCCTTTGGTCGTGAACGTGCTTATGGAAAGTCGATATCAAAGTGGGCTGATGGTGTTATTGGAGGGTGGGACCTTACCTGGAACATGTTTGCAAAGAGTGGCACTGGCTTCACACCGTACTGGTTCTGCAACAGCTGCAGCAACTTTGGCTTCCTTGGACCTGGTAACGTCGGTAGCGGATTCATCGATGCCATCGGTGACTTCTCGTCAAATACTTACCGGCCATTGGTCGTGTCAGATCCCTACGCCAATCTCACAGGAGATCAGGTGTTCAATCCAAGTGCTTTCGCTTTGCCACCCTTAGGAGCGGATCTGTTCGATAACCCTGCCGTCGCAAAGCGAAACTTCCTCATCGGACCAGGGACTTGGGGAGTTAACCTCGGCGTACACAAATTTTTCAGGTTTAATGAGAACACGCGGCTTGAGGTTGGTATGGATTTCAACAACGTCTTCAATCACCCGTTATTCTCACCACTTGATACAGGCTTTGCGCAGGTAGGTGACTTTGACGTCGGCGTTGATCCAGCCGGTAAGTTGGTGATTGAGAATGTGAATATCAATCCGGACTTCGGGCGCAACAATATAAGCTACTCCCAGGAGGGCATTGATAACCGTAGATCCGTGCGGATTCGTTTGCGCTTAACTTTCTGATTCATTGACAGTGGTTTAATGAACCAGGGAAAAAAGGAGAAGTTGACTCTTCTTCTTTTGTGCGCAGATCCACCTTGCTCCGGAAACACGTAGAATCGTTACGGGATTAGCTTTGACGCAAAAGAACGGTAAATTTCACACGTCGCATTCGCGTCACAGATTTACGCGGAAACCTAATCTTGACGACGTAAAAGCAGCTGGACATGACATGCTCCGGCTGGTAAATCGGAGGATATTGCTCAATATCCTTTCTGATCGACAGCCAATCTCACGCGCCGAAATCGCAAAAATTAGCGGGCTCAACAAAGCCACAATCTCAACCATTACCAGTGAGCTACTTAAAGATTTCTGCATTGTTGAAGACGGCTCGGGACGAACCACTCCGATAGGCGGGAAACCTCCTACTCCGCTCAGATTGAACGCAAAGCGTTTCGGACTCTTTGGTGTCGATATCAGAGCTGATGAATCGATTCTCGCACTCGGTGATTTCAACAATCGCATCGTAGCGCGTATGAGTTTCGAGACGGGCTCTAATGCTTCTTCGTTCCTTAATAAAATCGGCAAAGAGATCCGAAAGCTTCGGGGAAAACATCACTCCTTTATTGAGTTTGCAGGAATTGGAGTTAGCCTGCCCGGACTTGTAGATAACCATACTGGCAAATTCCTTCTGTCAGTCGTTCTACCATGGCGCGATGTCCCGGTGGTCCAACTACTCGAAAAAGCCACAGGGCTTCCCGTGACGATCGACAACTCCGCACGTTGTTCAGCGCTCGCTGAGATCTGGCATGGCAAAGCCCAGTACGCACACGTTCGTAACCTTTTGTATGTCAGTGTGAGTACTGGTTTGGCTTGCGGTGTTGTGATTGACGGTGGTCTATATCGCGGTGGAAACAATACCGCGGGACAGTTTGGACATATACCCATCAATGTGAATGGACCCGACTGTCGTTGTGGCCAACGCGGATGTTGGGATTTATACGCCTCAGATAAGGCTACTCTCAAGCGTTACTCGGAGATGCGTGGCACCGGCGGAAAGCGCATCTCGACGATGCGGAAACTAGTTGAGCTGGTCGATTCTGGTGATACAGCTGCAACGGACGCAATCCGTGAAACTGCACGTTACCTGGGGATTGGAATTACAGGCCTCATCAACGGACTCGATCCTGAAGTAGTTGTGATTGGCGGTGAAATCACCAAAGCCTGGGGAGTAATTGAGCCGATTATTGTCGAAGAAACTAAGCGAAACTTGTTGGCGCCTCGGTCACATGGTATCGCCATCAGACCGTCAGCGTTCGAAGTCCGTCCGAGTTTGAAAGGCGCGCTGACGTTGGTTCAAAACAGTCTGCTTTCGGTTCCTCATATGGGCTAAAAACAAGTTGTCGATCTCTTAAGCGAGCATGAATTCAGATCAATTAAGGACAGCTCTGGTGGGTGGCCTCGTTCCAGCGGTGCCAGTGACGTTCGACCGAGATGGAAGATTCCATCCAGCCGCGCACGAAGCGTATGTCGCGCACATGACTAAACAGCCGATCGCCGGCGTTGCAGTCTGGGCGCACACCGGAAGGGGACTTCACCTGGACGCCGACACAGCCAGACGTGTTATCGGTGATTGGCATCTAGCGCTGAGTGACAAACCCTTGATCGCAGGCGTAGGAAGCCGCAGGAAAGAGGCGGACCCGAAGCGGGCGACAGAGGAAACTTTGGCGATGGCATCAGTGGCTGCTGAGTACGGCGCCGATGCGTTGTTGGTCTATCCGCCTGTCTGGTTAAGGCAACATGACTCCCCAGACAAACTAATAGTCGATCACCATGCACAGTTGTCGCAGATAGGGTTACCTCTGGTCCTGTTTTATCTCTATGAAGCGGCAGGTGGCGTTCGTTACAACAGAAGTGTGTTGGACGATCTGTTGTCACTCCCGAATGTTGTAGGCATCAAAATGGCGACACTCGACAGCGTAATGACGTTTCAAGATGTTGCTCGTCAAATTCAGGCTCGTCATCCGGACAAGCTCTTAATCACCGGCGAAGATCGGTTTCTTGGATACAGTTTGCGTCTAGGTGCACGGACGGCTTTGGTTGGATTGGGTGCAGTCTGTACAGAAGTACAAACGGAATTGCTCTCCGCTCATTTCACTGGTAACGCAACGCGGTTTTTGGAACTGTCAGACTCGATCGACAGGCTTGCAGAGGTGCTTTTCATTGATCCCATGGAAGGCTACATCGGAAGAGTTCTACGAGCGCTGGCCCATTTGGAGATCATTCCAGGAGAGGCTGCATACGATCCCTGGGGACCGCAGCTGAGAGAGACGGAGATTGCAACTATTATCCCTGTACTGAACACGCTGACTGCTAGTTGTCTTAGTTGATCCAAATGTTCACGCTGTTACAAGGACAACCACAAATCGATGGCTCGCAGCGCACGTCTCTGGCGCGCGACTACGAAAGATTTCGCTCGGGACTACCCTCAGCACTGGAGCAATATGTCCAGGAGCAATACCAGATCGATCTGAGTAGCGAGTATGGCGATCTGTTGATCAAAAATCCCTTCGGTAAAGCATCGGGTCAACTTTCGCTAAATAGTTCCCAGGTCCGGCGCGACTGCGAGGAAGGACTTGGCTTCGTCGTGCTGAAATCGATTATCGGTGAGGACGCTTCGGGGACTCAGTCGATGAGTGAGTGGGCAATCGAAGAGACTCGCATGATTGTCGAGAGGATCGTCGGAAAAGATCAGACACAGGGTTGGACCGTCTCATGGAAGGGACGCGGTTGGTACGACACTTTCGAAGAGTACCTCGAATTTTTCGAGGAGTCTTTGGTTATCGCAAAACCGTTTTCATTGCACGTTGTTCCTTCGTGCAAGTATCACCTGCCGAGTGCCGGCGAAGGTCAGTGGAAGACTGGCGAGTACGAGTACACAACCCGTCGTCTGATGGAGGTCTGGCAACGTCACTATTCGCATGTGCCGATGCCCATCGAAAAAGACTTCAGTCCGACCCTTGCGGGATCAAACCGAGCAGCGCACGCAGAAATAATTATTCACTGGCTAACACGCGTTACATCGTTCATCAGGAACGCTGCCTCCCCGTCTCCGATCAAGATAGGGCTGAAGGTATTCAACGCAATTCTCGACGATGCTTTTCAACTCGAGATGCTTCGCGCAATAAACGAGCAATGTTCAGGTCAGGGCGTGCCCGATTTTCTTGTCTACGCCAATCGATTGTTCGATCCGAATCGCGAGTTCGATGGAGTACGTGGAATTGCTTACGGTGGTCCAGATCTCAGTGCTCGTAATCTGTCTGTGCTTGCCGAACTGCGTTTACTCGAACGGTCAGGTGCGATTCCCGTTTGCCGCCTGCCTATTAGCGGCACGGGAAACATCGTCTCAGGTCGGATCGCGGCAGAATACCTGCTGCGCGGCGCAAGCAGTTTCCAGATGCACACTTATTTTCAACTGCCAAGCGGTGAGTACACGATGCAGACTGGAGGAAAGACTGCACGTGCATTACTTGAGCTTTGTTTTCATCCTGACGAAGGGCTCCTTGCATGGCTGTTGCACCTTCGGCGTCTGTTCGATTGGCCCACTGAATGGAACATAAAGCGGATGGCAGATTTTTGTATGGAACCCTCAAACGATGTTTGGGCCGAGCACGCATCAGCGCTGAGCTAACGCTGCAAATGCACGATCCAGAGCCGATTCAGATCCGCCTGCTGAAGGAGTCAGACATAGCTGCGGCTATGGAATTGAAAGAGTTTGCTGGTTGGAATCAAACGCAGAGTGATTGGCAGTTACTACTGAAACTGGAACCAGAAGGTTGTTTCGCAGCGCTACTGGATGACAAAGTCGTAGGGACGACCACGACGACATGTTACGGACGCGAACTCGCGTGGATTGGAATGGTGCTAGTGCGCCCAGAACGTCGTCGGTCAGGTATTGCGACGAAACTCATAAAAACAGCTCTCGATTACCTGCAAACAAAAGTCGAGACAGTGAAGTTGGACGCGACAACCCAGGGCAGGGCAGTTTACGAGAAGCTTGGCTTTCAGGTTGAGTCGTGCATTGAGCGATGGAGTAGTACCGCATCTTCCGGTCCACTCATGAATGAGGACGCTTCAGTTCAAGTGTCGATCGACGTCGCTGAGCTTGCCGAGTTGTTCGAACTCGATCGCTCTGCATTCAATGCCGACCGCTCCCAGTTGCTCAACGCATTGATTGCCAGCGCTTCCGTACCAACAGCGTTGGCTAGATCTGATGACGGATCGTTAACGGGCTACGCGTTCGCCAGACCCGGCAGTAACGCGGATTACGTTGGTCCTATTGTCACTGTACGACCGGAGCAAGCTGGATCTTTGCTTGATCGAATGCTGAACCAAATTGGTTCACGACGCGTGTACATCGATTACAACACCGAATTTAGTAACTCGAACGTCCTGGTGGGCCGCGGATTCATAAAGGAGCGCGATTTCATTCGTATGTCGCGCGGAAAATCTAGTAGGAGAACGTCATCTTCGGTATTTGGAATTGCCGGTCCAGAAATTGGTTGACCGATTCGCTAGTCTGAAGATTGTAAATGTGCGACTCAGCCGCGCGGGATGAGGAGGAATATGGAATCAACGGCGACGATTCAAGAAGGACTGGCCCGGAACTTTCGGGCAGACAATTTGAATGTATATGTCTACGAAAGTCGAAACCATATGGGGAAAGCTGCTGCTTCTGTAATTGCGGCTGAGATCAGGAGCGCGATACAACAGCGAGGCAAGGCAGTCGTAATTCTGGCATCAGCACCGTCACAGAATGAGTTTCTTGCAAACCTGGTGGCGGCTCCTGACATTGATTGGTCGCGAGTTACTGCATTCCATCTCGACGAATATTTAGGAATGGACGAGAAAGCTCCGCAGTCGTTTCGTAAGTTCCTGATTGATCGTTTAGTAACCAAAGTTCCGCTGCGTGAATTTCATGGCTTACGTGGTGATGCTGCGGACGGCGCACAGGAGACCAAACGTTATGCCCAACTGCTCAACGACAATCCGCCTGATTTTGCCGTGCTCGGAATCGGAGAAAATGGGCACCTTGCGTTTATCGATCCGCCGTTCTGCGATTTCAACGATCCCGAAGCTGTCAAAGTAGTTCAACTCGACGAGGTATGCAGAAAGCAACAGGTGAATGACGGCGCATTCGCATCTCTCGATGAAGTACCCCACGATGCCTTGTCACTAACGATCCCGACGCTGATGGCGCGCCCAAAGCTATTTGCAATCGCGCCAGGTCCAGCGAAACGGAATGCCATCAAGGCGACACTTGAAGGATCGATAGACACCAGCTGTCCTGCATCTATTTTGCGGACTCATAAGGATGCGCATCTATTTATTGACAAGGACTCGGCAGAGTTTCTCAGGCAATAACTAGCCGTCTCCGAACCCGACGTCTTTTTCACGAGAAGTAACGCGGCTCCAGGGAGAAACAGCATGCACAGTTCAGTTCACGTCATCGATTACGTGGTGCTTGTCTGTTATCTCCTGCTGATGGCGGGTATCGGTGCCTACTTCATGCGTTACATGCGTGTGGGTGCCGATTTTCTCAAGGGAGGCAATCGCGTCGAATGGTGGGTTGCTGGCATGGCTTCGTTCATGTCTGGGTTTTCGGTGTGGACATTCACTGGTGGCGCGGGCTTCGCCTATCGACAAGGTGTCATAGGTGTTTTCTTGATGGCACTCGCAGTGCCCGCATTCATGTTTGGCTACCTGGTGTTTGCGGAGGCCTGGAGACGTTCACGCGTGACTACCGTGGTCGAGTATATCCGCAGTCGTTTTGGCGAAGGAACTCACAAGATGTTTTCGTGGCTGACTGGTCCAAGCCAAT
>PSRF01000339.1 GCA_003175865.1 Blastocatellia bacterium | reverse complement strand
CTTTCACTCACGAAGACGGCATCACCCAATCCGGCAATTGTCTCGGCAAATCTCACGTACCGAATCGTCGTTACAAACAATGGCCCATCTCCCGCAACTAACAGCACTGTTACTGATTCGCTTCCTGCAGGCGTGAACTTTGTGTCTGCCACACCTACACAAGGTAGCTGCAGTGGGACTACGACCGTCACTTGTAACCTTGGAACGATCGCCAGCGGCTCTTTTGCAATCGCAAATGTGACCGTCATACCGCAAGCAACCGGTCAACTTAATAACACCGCATCAGTAACCGCGACTGAAACTGATCCAAATCCTTCAGACAACTCGGCTTCTGTTTTGACTAACGTGACGAGCCAGTCAACGGGGCCTTCAATGTTAGATCCAAACTTGAGTGTCCACACCGTTGTCAGTGGACTTAGTCAACCGACATCGATGGCATTTCTGGGTGTGAATGATTTCTTTGTACTTGAGAAAGATACTGGAAGAGTCAAGCGAGTTGTTAACGGCGTTGTTCAAAGTACCGTGCTCGATCTCGCCGTTAACAGTGCTTCCGAACGCGGATTACTCGGTATCGCATTGCACCCGGCCTTCAAGAAGAACGGCTATGTTTACCTGTACTGGACGGAAAGCAGCACTGGAGTTGATTCAGCACAAACGGCGGATGTTGCGTTGTTGGGCAACAGATTAGACCGTTACATCTGGAATGGAACTAGTCTTACATTCGATCGCAACATCATCAAGTTACGTTCATACCAGGCCGACGCGAATCAACCATTGCGCGGTAATCACAACGGTGGGGTTGTCAGGTTTGGTTTCGACGGCAAGCTTTATCTGTTCATGGGAGACAATGGCCGAAGAGGCCTTTTGCAGAACGCAACCAACGGCCCGGTGCCTGACGATCAGTTCGGTGGTCCAGATCCGGACAATGCGCACCTGACGGGAGTTATTCTTCGTTTCAATGATGATGGAACCACTCCCGCTGATAACCCTTTCTTTAATGCGAATACCAGTTTCACCGGTGAAGCTGCGGCAAACATTAAGAAGGTCTATGCCTATGGCGTAAGAAATAGTTTCGGAATGGTCTTTGATCCATTGTCCGGAAATCTGTGGACCGAAGAGAATGGTGATGATTGTTGCGACGAGATCAACCGTGTCGTGCCGGGATTTAACGGCGGTTGGGTACAAGTTATTGGTCCAATTAGTCGCATCGCTGATTACAAACAAATCGAAACAACTTACGGATCTCGAGACCTTCAACAACTACGCTGGTCGCCAACTCTGATTGCAGACACGCCGCAACTTGCGCTGTCGCGTCTGTTCATGTTGCCGGGAGCTGTCTACACCGATCCGGAATTCACCTGGAGGTATGCCGTGGCTCCCGCAACAATCGGATTCGTGCAAGGCAGAGGAATAGGACCACAGTTCGAAGGTGATCTCTTCGTCGGCGCATCACGAACGTTTCTTTCTGGTGGCTACCTCTTTCGACTTCGACTCACTGGAGATCGCCAACACCTCTCATTCAGTGACCCACGTCTTGCCGATAAAGTGTCAGACAACGTCGACAAGTTTGATGTAACTGAAAGCGAGACATTACTGATCGGGAAGGATTTCGGGATTACAACTGACATTGAAACGTCTCCGAACGGAACCCTGTTCGTCGTTTCAAACAGCAATTCATCCGTTTACGAGATAACCGGCAATCAACCATCAGTCTATGTTGCAAATCTCAACGGAGCACAGGAAGTCCCGGCAAACAACTCAACAGCCACTGGAACAGCAATTCTTTTATTGAGTCCTGACGAAACCAGTGCCCGAGTCTCGTTGAACTTTACTGGGATAACCAGCGAAACAGCGGCACATATTCATGGTCCGGGAGCGGCAGGAGCAATCGCACCGGTTCTGTTTACTCTGCCTCAAGGCAACATTGGCGAGTTTTCGATTTCGCTAAGCCCTAACGATGTTCAGAACTTGAAGAACGGTCTGCTGTACGTCGACATCCACAGCAACGCTGTGCCGACTGGAGAAATCCGTGGACAGTTTGCCACCTCGGCCTCGGCGAGCAGTGTTCAGTTTAATGCGGCAAGCTATAGCGCATCCGAAAGTGCCGGCGAAGCGGTATTGACCGTCACTCGCATCGGCAACACCGCAAATCCCGCTGTCGTCACGTACCAAACAATTGACGATCCCACGTTAGTTCGCTGCGACGTCTTTAATGGGATTGCTTATCCCCGTTGTGACTACACCACGACATTCAACACCTTGAGTTTTGCAGCTGGCGAAACGGTGAAGAGTTTTTCAGTGCCGATCACTGATGATGGATATGCAGAAGGCAATGAAACTTTCGCAGTTGCGCTCGTAAGCGCAACAGGCGCAAACCTTGGGCCTTCATCCACAGCGACAGTCACGATCCGAGATAACGAAGTCGTGAACGGCCCAGTGAATCCAATATCGACGACGCCATTCTTTGTGCGTCAGCACTATCTGGATTTTCTGGCGCGTGAACCAGAATCGAATGAGCCATGGTCTGCTGTTCTGAATAACTGTTCCGATGTAAATAACAATCCGGCTTGCGATCGCGTGACCGTGTCAGCTGCATTTCTCGGATCACCCGAATTCCAAATAAAAGGCTACTTCGCTTATCGTTTCTACAAGCTCGCCTTCAATCGTCTTCCTACGTTCAACGAGATCTCCGTCGACATGAGTAGTTTGACTGGGCAAACGCCTGCAGAAGTATTTCAGAAGAAGTCGCAGTTTACGAATGCGTTTGTGTTGCGTCCGGAGTTCGTAAGTATGTACGGAGGTATGACGAATTCGCAGTACGTGAATGCTTTGATGAATCGTTACACTCTGTCACAAATAACGACCCCTGATCCGACCGATCCTAACGGAACAAACAAAGTGACTCTAACGACTGCTGATCTAACGAATCAGCTTACCGCGGGCACACTCACGCGCGCGCAAGTACTTCGCGCCATCGCTGATTCTGATCAGGTTTTCAATATTGAATTCAATCCTGCGTTTGTCGCGATGCAATACTACGGGTACTTGCGGCGCACTCCGGAGCCAGCAGGTTATAACGCGTGGCTTGCCTATCTGAACGCACATCCCACTGACTATCGGACGATGGTGAATGGATTTCTTAATTCTGTGGAGTACCAATTGCGTTTTGGGACCGTGATGTCGCCGTGAAATAAAAAAGGGACCTGAATGGTCCCCTTTTCTTTTACCTTTTGGATTCACTTATTTTTGATTGTCACCACTGTTAGCTATTACCTGGGCCGCCGGTGCATTCGTAAACTTCTGTGAGTAGTCTTCAACAAACCTCTTCATCTCGCCGTGTCCGAAACGAGTGTAGAAGTCATAGTCTTTCATCTCAGCGTAAACCTGATCAAAATTCCAATGATAGTGATTGAATCGATAAACCGCGCCCATCACTCCCGTGCGATGCCTGCCACCGGCGCAGTGCACAAAGAACTTTCCAGTGGAGGGATCGTTGACCAGCTTCAGAAATTCTTCGATTTGATTGCTCGGCGGATATTCGGTGTCGCTCATAGGAATGTTCACATAGCGCATTCCTAGCCCTTCAACGCTCGGCTTCTCATAACTCTCGGGATCCTTCCGAAGGTCGATTACCGTCTTAATACCCAGGTCAGCCAGCGATTTGTAGTCTTCCTGTCTGGGTTGTGCACCGCGATAAAACCGGTCATCCATTTGGCCGAAATTCTTGATATTTATGTTTGGAAATGATTCGTTCTTTTTGGCCGCGGCGGTACTGGAGAATAGCAAGACGAGAGTTAGACAAGCATAGAGAGGAGAAGAGTGTTTACGAACCGGCATAACTTATTAAAACTCCTTAAATCTACGGGCGATCCCAGCTGGGAATGTATTGATATTCGGGGTTGCGAGGTCGATCCCGTTCGCAAACGGGGAATAATCAGGTCCAAGCCTAGTCGGCGGACTCACAAGCGACTACCGCGGTCGCTCAACAATTTATCAAAACCAGCGACTAAGATTCGCAACATGGCGTTCAGGTTGTATGACTTCTTTGGAGTGCGACGGCCTGCCGTAGCTTTGTTAGCCGAAACCGTCGCAGCCTCCAAGGTGTCAATATAGCAAAGCGACGCCAGGCTGTCGCACTCCAAAGAGTTGCCGCAGTTAAACCGTCCTCGCGTTCGCAGCCTGAGGCATTCTCTGCGGCCTCGTTGGACTGGACGCTGGAGGTGCAACGCGATCAGTTAAGGCCTCTCGGAACACCTGCCTCATATTGTCAACAAAAACAAACCGAATGTCTTTGAATGGCTCCTTTGGAACTTCGTCCAAATCGCGTCGGTTCTGCTGTGGCAGGATGATTGTCGAAACTCTCGCGCGACGCGCCGCCAATACCTTCTCCTTTACGCCACCAATCGGCAAAACGTTTCCGCGAAGAGTAATCTCACCCGTCATCGCGACATCTTTTCTCACCGGTCGCGAGGACAAAGCCGAGACCATCGCAGTCGCGAGTGTAATACCGGCGGATGGGCCATCCTTAGGAATTGCACCCTCCGGAATGTGAATGTGCAAATCGTAATTGTTGAAGTCCTCTTCGGGAATATCTAGCTCCTTTGCTCGTGACTTCGCATAAGAATATGCCGCTTGTGCCGACTCTCGCATCACATCACCAAGTTGTCCTGTTAGGACCAAACTCCCCTTGCCTTTCATTCGCAGAGCCTCAATGAACAACACGTCGCCGCCAACTGCGGTCCAAGCGAGTCCAGTTGCCACACCAATCTGGTCCTTCTTCAAAGCTTCTTCCGGAATGATCTTCGGTGCGCCCAGGAATTCGTGTAGATTTTTCAGCGAGACACGGACTGTTCCTTTGTGACCTTCTGCGATCTTTCGCGCAACTTTCCGCGATATTCGACCTATCTCACGTTCAAGTTGACGCAGACCAGCTTCCTGGGTGTACTGCTGGATCATTGCGGTTAACGCCGTTCTTGAGATGTGTAGATCGCGAGATGTGATTCCGTTTTCCTCCATTTGCTTTGGCAGCAAGTGGCGCAGCGCGATTTCCCGTTTTTCTTCTTCTGTGTAACCAGCAAGTCGAATCACTTCCATGCGATCACGCAGCGGCGGTTGAATTGTGTCGAGTATGTTCGCCGTCGTCATGAAGATCACATTTGATAGATCAAAAGTGACGCCAAGATAATTATCTCGAAACGAATTGTTCTGCTCCGGATCGAGGACTTCCAACAATGCTGAGGATGGATCTCCACGAAAGTCGGCGCCGACTTTGTCGATTTCATCCAGCATTATCAGTGGATTGTTAGTCCCTGCCTGCTGCACTGCTTGAATAATCCTGCCAGGCATTGCGCCAACATAAGTGCGGCGGTGACCGCGGATCTCAGCTTCGTCATGCACGCCGCCTAACGAGAGCCGCACAAATTTGCGATCCAGCGCACGCGCAATAGATCGACCAAGGGATGTCTTACCAACTCCCGGCGGTCCAACCAGGCAGAGAATTGGTCCCTTCGGTTTCTCTTTCAATTTTCTGACGGCAAGCGCTTCAATAATTCTGTCCTTAACTTTTTCGAGACCATAGTGATCTTCATTCAGTACGTGCTCCGCTTTTTGCAAATCGAGGTTGTCCACCGAAGAACGCGACCACGGCAGGTCGGTCATGATTTCCATCCAGTTCCGCAGCGTTGCGGTTTCAGCAGCATCTGGATGCATGCGTTCCAGTTTCTTTAGCTGTCGCAGTGCCTCCTCTTCGGCGGGCTTGGGCATCTTTGCCGCTTCGATCTTCTCGCGGAACTGCGCAATCTCTTCGGCAAGTTCATTGCCTTCACCGAGTTCAGCCTGAATAGCT
>PSRF01000116.1 GCA_003175865.1 Blastocatellia bacterium | reverse complement strand
ATGTCGGCGACGCAATGTCGAATGTCGCCTTCACGATACTTGCCAACAATCTCTGGTTGGATATTTTGGCCCAACCCTCCCGCCAACAACCTGCTTACTTCGCTGACCGAAGTTGCCACCCCGGTACCGACGTTGATTGCTTCGTAGTTTGCACGATCGCTTTCCAACGCGAGCAAGTTGGCCTGAACGATGTCACTAACATGTACAAAGTCACGAGACTGCTCACCGTCCTCAAAAATCATTGGGCTGTTGCCGTTCAGAAGTCGCGCCGAAAAGATGGCACATACACCCGTGTAGGGGTTTGAAAGCGCCTGGCGAGTGCCGTAAACATTGAAGTAACGAAGGGCAACCGTCGGGATCCCATAAGAACGACCAACAACTAAACAAAACTGTTCCTGATCCTGTTTGGTTACTGCATAAACGGAAGTCGGAAACAACGGCTTGGTTTCTTTTGTCGGCACCGGCGTCAGTACTTCATTGCAGGTTGGGCACTCAACTTCCCAACGTCTCTCGAGCAACTGGCTTGACGGCCGGAGTTGTGGGTAAACGTCACCGCATTTGGCGCAGCGATACGCACCTTCACCATAAATCGACATTGAAGATGCAACGACTAGTTTCTTGATTTGCTTTTGCCGTGCGAGGATCGCCTCGAGAATGACGGCTGTACCAAGGTCGTTGGCGCGGACGTAGCGATGTATTTCGTACATCGATTGGCCCACTCCCACTTCGGCTGCCTCATGGAATACAACGTCGATGCCATTGAGTGCAGTATCAACAACACGTCTATTACAAACATCGCCCCGTATAAATTCGGCAGTCGGATTTACATAAACAGGACTGGCACCTTCACCATGAACTTGTGTAACCAAATCATCAAGTACGCGTACGCGATGTCCACGCGCAACCAATTCGTCAACCAGATGCGATCCGATGAAGCCAGCGCCCCCGGTGACCAGCACATTAAGTTTTTCCAAACCCGCCCTCTTTTCCTGTTTTCAATTCTCTGACGTGGCCGAACGTGAGTGGACTAGACGTTCAACGCTCGAGTTGGGTGCGTGGACAACTGAATTGAAGATTTCAAATACCCGCGGCGCCTGTGCTTTCGCAGAATACTTCTGTTCGACCGTAGCTCGCCCAGCTTTTCCTAATCGGTCGCGCAAAGAAACTGAACGAACCAAACTGCTCAGCTTTTCAACCCATTCGTCTTCACCACCCGCGATAAAACCATTTTCGTTGTCTTGAATGATGTCTGTGTTGACACCAACCGGTGAGCAGATGGTCGGAATAGCAAGTGCCATGAACTGTAATGCTTTAAGACCACACTTTCCTTTACTCCATGCATCATCGGGCAATGGCATCACTCCAATATCAATTGCACTCAAGTCGTCCAGCTCAGTTTCTGAACGCCACTTCATCGCTTCGACTTCGACGCCGGGCAATTTGTAAGTTGGAGTTCCGATCACTCGTAATCGAAATTGGTCGCGCTTTGCGAGCTTTTGCAGTACTCCTCGTAACGTGTCGAGGTGTTGCACGGTGCTATAGCTGCCGGTCCAACCGATCACAGGAACGTCTGTTTCGCGTGAAGCTCGCGGTTGATACTTGTCTGTATCAATTGTAGTTGGAATTACAGTAACGTTTGAGTTCACCTGGTGCGCGTATTCCGCCAGATAGGGATTGCCAGCCATGACGTGTGCCGACAACCGACAGATAGTCCTCGTCTTCCCTGCAAATTTCAAATAACTCAAATACCCGTTTGACGGACTTCGATACGAAACGAATACCGCATCGTCAAAATCAAAAACGACGGGGATTCCAGTGCGAGCAACTAATCGTTCGAAGACAGGTGGACCAAGCAAAGCTGCTTCGCGAAAGATATAAATGAGGTCATAATCCTTGATTGTTTTCCAATTTGAAAACCGATCCCTCAAACGTCGTACAACGAGCGACATCTTTTGTCGCATCATTCCAGCTTGATAGAGAACAGCATTAAGTTCCGCGGATTCAAACGGCGCATAGGTGATCTCAACACCTTCTTCGCGAAGCAGCGGTTCCCACTGTTCGAGCCGGTAACGCTGCCCGGGTGACGTGTCGTAGAGATGCGGAACAATTGCCAGGACTTTCATAAGAAAAGTATGTTGCGGGTAGTATAGGTAACAGCCAGCAACGCGTCTATTACCCGATTTCAACGGCCTTACGACCTGTGCCTATCCAACCAAAATTCTCGCCGACTAACGGACTTTCAAGACCAGCCGCTTTTAGCCACTTCTCGACATCAGCCCGTGTGTAGCGGTTCTCAATAGGCGCGGAGAACCGATCCAGCTGATCATTCACACAAACGCGAAATGGAAATCCGGCATACTGCTTCATCGGCATTTTTTCTGCGACGTCACGTAACGCGGGAACAGTCCTCAGAATTCGATAGGGCCAAACAAAAAAAGCAAACGCTCCGACGGCAAATGGATACGACAGCGCATGGACCATCCGGTGTGGAAGCCTCGTTGTCAGTTGTCGAACGCCAGTCACAGCAGTCAATAACAAGGCTTTAATGGGTTGACGCTCCGGTTTCCAGTAAAGATAAATTTGAACCTCGCCACCTGGTTTTAGAAACCGCAACAAACTTCGAAATGCTGCCTCGGGATCCGGCAAATGGTGAAGCACGCCAATTGAATAAATAAAATCAAAACTTTCGAGGGCGAACGGTGGACTGTGCAGGTCTGCCTGGACTACGTTAACAACACCAGCCGACTCCGTATTCCTTTTCGCAACTTCAACGGCTGGTCCAAGATCGATCGCCCAGACTTCGGCCCCATACTTTGCAGCATAATGGGCGAAACGTCCGTTACCGCAACCTGCGTCCAGAACTTTCTTTCCTTTGAAGAAATCCGAACCATGAGGCCGCATGTAGTCCAGAAACTGTTGCTCCCATTCTCGATACATTTCAGGAAAGCGATGCCACTCGAAACCAAAGCTAAGCGCTGTTTCAACCTGCTGCGCGTCCATGCCAACCGCGGTAGCACCAGCCAATAGCGCATCTCTCAGCGATGGTAATAACAATCTTGGAATGCCGTCACGAATAGGAAACGTGAGATTACAACCGGTGCAAAATAGTTCCTCTTCATCATTACGAAACGACAACTCGCCACGGCACGCGGGACAGCGAATCGTTTCTAACAGTTTGTCTCTTTCAGAAGACATCAGTTACGCGTAGTTTGAAATACTAGTTCGTAAAGTTCAGCGTAGCGTTTAGCTCCAACGGTGCGCAAATCGAAGAGTCGTTGTGCAACCGCACGATTCCGCTCGCGGATGTCGCATTCAGTTGAGAGCTGCTCGACCTCTGCTGCTGCCTTTCGGTAACTGTCGGCATCGAAAGTCCTAAGCAACGTTCCAACGTGAAATTCTTCGACTAACGCATCTGAATCACCAACGCCCGCATTGATAACTAATGGAAGACCACATGCCAGATATTCACCGTACTTTGTCGGTGACGACGCAAGTTTCGACAGACATGGTTTGATAAATGCCACTCCAACATCTGCCGCGTTCAGAAATGACGGCACTTCGGAAGCAAAAGCCGAATGCGCGCTGAAGTTTTCGCTGGAAATATTGCGTGCAGACATCAACTCTCTCACTCGCGAATGACTTCCCGTTGTCAACCATAACAAATGAGCAGTTGGTTTTGTCTTGAGGTATTCAGCGAAGAAGTCCGCCATTCTTTCAGTCAGGTACCAGCCATCGAGAGAGCCGCTGTAGATGAGAGTGAAACGATCAGTGAGACCGAGTCTCGCACGAATTTGATCTCGCTCTAAACCATTGGTCTTAAAGAGCTGCAGGTCTACACAACAGGGAATAACAGTGTGTACAACGTCGCGTCCTTTGATTCCTTCCCACTCGCGAAGTATCGGCCAGATTCTTTCGGTCAACGTTACGATCGCATCCGTGGCGGTCAATGCGCGACGTTCCATGGTCTTGGTGATCCGGTAAGGCAGACCGCCCTTCTTCCAATGATCTGCATCGACATACTCTTCTGCCATCAATCCACGAACGTCAAAAATCATTTTCAAGCCATGTCGTTTTTTCAATGCGAGGGCGATTGTCGCAGGAATATGACTGCGCGCATGGACCATTTCGATTCCGTTTCGGCGAACGAGTTTTGAAGCATATCGCGTTCCGGCAATTACGTCATAAACAGTCGCCGGAATCGATGGTGTTTGATGGTAGCGAAGCCAGTGCCACTCAATTCCTTCGTCCGCCAGGGTCTGTTTCAAAGCACTGGTTTGCTTTGTTCCCTCGGTCGTAAATGCTTTGTGCCGTTCGTAGCTCAACAACGTGAAGCGGACACCCAGCTTTGCAAGTTCACGCAGGTAGGGCAAAACCTGCGTTTGTCCCAATGGATCGATCATGCCGTTGTACGAGATGAACAGAACACGATGGCCCTCAAGTGCCATTGCGGGCCTCCAACAAATGTGTGCTGCGCTTGCGATAACTGTCTGCCGCGAGCCAATGCAACGTACCAACGATTGCTGCCGCATCCAATACACCTATCAACGGCACCAAGACTAGAAGTCGCTTGAAATTGCGACCAAGGGACGCGGGATATTGGTTTCGGTTTCGCTTTATGGATACAACGGCTCTGGCCAAAAGCATCGCGACCCACAAAATGACAGGTACCGCCAACCACCAGACACCAAGAACCAACGATAGCAGCGCAAGTAACCCAAGCATGAAATATCTGCCGAGAATGGCTGCCTGCCATTGTCGCCACAAACCGGCGCGAATGTTGTTACGCGAGTAAGAGATGAAGCGGAGAAAGGTGCTCGTGAAGTTATGCTTGATTGTCCAATGCACCACAGCAAGCGGTTCAAACACAGTTCGCGCGCCACTCGCTTCAACACGATTCATAAAGATCAAATCCTCCGCAGAGCGGAGACCTTCCGGAAATCCAGCTGCCTTGCTCCACACTTCTCGTCGCATCAACGACGAAGCAATTGAACGAGGTCGAATAAGAACTCCATTTGTAAGCGTCTGCGGCGGCACGTAAGCAATCGCAGCACACTCTCTAAAGAACGTGTCCACAGTCGGCTCCAAGGTTCCATAGACAACATCAACATCTTCTGTCGCTCTTGCTGCCAACAACTGAAGCCAATTCAACTCTGGACGTATGCCAGCGTCTATAAAACCAATCCATTCAAACATGGCATGAGCAGCAGCTATGTTCCGACCCCGACCCGGTAAAGCGGCCTCTACTTCGATCAATCGGACAGGCTTTCCATCAGAGACGAATTCCCGAATGATGTCGCGTGTCTTATCCGTGGATCCACCATCAGTTATTACGATCTCGTCAGGTGGTCTCGTTTGAGCCAGCAGACCGTCGAGTAACTCGCGAATTGAGTCTTCCTCATCTCGCACCGGGACAACCACGCTGATCCTCATTTGCTCTGACATGCCTTCCTTCAATCAAGCGTAAACTGAGATCGCCAATCGCTCGTCTCCACAAACGGCGGCTGTTCCTTCTTATCCAACACGCACGTCTCCAAAACGAGGTGGTCCATCTCAGTTCGCATGAAGCAACGATAACTATCAGCAGGACTACATACAATCGGTTCACCGCGCACGTTGAA
>PSRF01000028.1 GCA_003175865.1 Blastocatellia bacterium | reverse complement strand
TACGCCTGAATATTGCAGGGTGTCGCCCGCCGGTTTCTCGACTGAGATGGGCGTAAGCAATGCGGTCAGATCTATTACTGGCGGCGGTGTAGTAACAGCGGCAGGAGCAGCTGGTTTGGCCTCTATCACTGCTGACATGTGAACTTCTCTTTCTAGGTAGACTTAAGAATTTGCGACTTCGGTTTTTCCGGTTATGAACTGAACCGGCGATGTCTCGAACATTGTTCGCTCTTCACCATCAACCACGAACAAACGCAGCCCAACTCCAGCGCCTACGTCTTCACCCAATTTCTTCCAATCAGTCATACGACCAAGCCGCACCTGATCATCCGAAGCCTCCGTCGTTAATGGATAAAGTGATGGCATGTATACCTCTCCTATCGTGCCATCCAGAGCTTCAATCCGCGCACTGGCCCAAATCATGTCGCGTAACTGTCGAGGTGGAGTGATCTGCATGCTCTTAATCTGTTCGAGCGGCAGCCAGACGTATTTGTCCTTTACGATTAGTTCTAAAACCGGGGCAGTGAAGTCGTCATAGTCGCGAAAATCCTGAAACGGCTTTCCATCAATCTGCCCAACAATCGCCGGACGTTCTTCTTCAGCTCTATCCAAGGTAGCGCGTGCTTCTGCAAACTTACCGTCGTGGACCTGTCGAAGAGCGTCAACAAGCAGATCAACATAGGGCGGTGGCTCTCGAAGAAAATGGGGTTGTACTCCTTCAGTAAAGACCCGCTTACGTTCGCGCTCGGCGTTTATGTTCGCGCGATAAACCATCACGCCAAGCTGCGCCTGGGTGCTTTGGTGACCAATCACATCAAGCTGTCTTTCAGCTCGTTCCCAATCACCTGACAGGCACGATAACTCAAACAAGAAAGTGCGACCGGGTGCGTCGCCAGGATTCTGCTTTACGTGCGCAAGTAGAGATTCGATCGCTTCATTAAGATGGCCGGCCGCCAGTAAATCTCTGGCTTCATTCATGACGCCTCCAATAGCTCGGGTCTATTACTGTAAATTCTGCGGCGCGTGCACGTTCCTAAACAAAGAACGCTGGAATGGATTGTTTGTGCTGGCGGGTCGCAGTGTTGCTCGTACCGTCGTGTTTCCCACGTTCCAGGCGAGATCAAATTGTGAACCGCCACCCAGTCCTCTCGAGCCTGCTTCAATCATCTTAAACAATCCCCACGTACCAGGGAATGTTTTCGGTGGAGTTGTTGCTCCATTCTGTAGAACTGTAATAGTTGCACCGACCGAACCTGAACGTGCCGGCCAGGTGAAATGGGATGACGGATGCCCTGTGCTTGCCGAAACTCCGTCGATTTCAATTGTAACGTCGCTGGAGCTGTCTGATTTTACAGTTAAGTCGTATTCAACCTGCGGTTGCTGTCCTTTGTTTGGGAACAGAGCTTCCCGTAGTTTTAAGAGATTGTTTACATAGCTCTCAAATTCGGACGAGACTCTAATCGGGCTTGACGACTTGAGTTTCCATTGTCCCTGTACATATTCAAACGAGCCTGGCAGGTTCTTGTCGAAGAACTGTGTAAACTGACCATCGACTGGATTCAGAAATCTGACGAGATCTGTCAAGCGTGTCTCACCCGAATCAGTGAAAGGATATCCCGATTCGAGCTCGTGCGCCTTCGGATAGATCAGTTCAGCCCAGATTTTAGCGTTTAGGTCGTTGCCACCGCCATACAAGAAATAGCGGACATTCAAGAGAGGCTTTTTCAATAAGGTGGCGGTATCGGTCGCCGCTGGCGTCTTGAATCCGTCAAGCAGACCTCCAACAACTTGTTCGGCATTTCGCAACCCAAAGTCATCCTTACCCGCTAACGTAGCCTGGGTTGATTGTTGAAATTCAGTGTCCGACGCTTCCTGGAGTTTGTCATGGAGGCGCTTTAGCTCACTTCGATATTGCGACATTGGTGAGTCTTTCTTCTCCGCCGATGGGATGAACTGAAACAATGGTCCAAACTCGGTTTCAACTACCGTCGTTTTACCGCCTTCGTCGCTGTTACTACTGAACCACCCTGTTATCCAGCCCAAAATTCCGCCCCTCTCAGGTTTCTTGGACAGGTTTGTATTTTTGGCGACTGCCAACATTACCCGGTCCATTGGTGAGTTAGTGTCTGACAAGACTTTCAGTGCTGCGGCCGCCTCCTCTCTTGTTTTAAAGGGTTTGACACTGATGCCTCGCAGGAACTTGCGCCATTGATCTGTATAGTCTGTTAAATAATTTGACTGAAGAGTGCTGGCGTCAGTCGTCTGCGTTTGACTCGAACTCGCATCCGCTCCCATTACCCAATCATCTTTACTTATTTCTGCGCCAGAATTTTCAATTGTCGACTTCATGTAATTACGATAGCCGTCGATAGTAAAGCTTCCGGGCACAGTGTAAGTGCTGACTAATACGCCGCCGCCGCCGCCTTCTTGCAGAATTGAATCCAGACTCACTGCGGAAGAAGTCGTCTTCGCATTGATTTCCGTTACGATGCGTTTGTAAAAGCGTTTGACAGGAGGATATGCCTTTAGTTTTTGCCTCACGTCGGATACCAGCTTGTCATCCAGACGGATCGCTGGGGCATCCTCTCGTACCAATTCCCTGGTATAAAACTCGAGAATCGGAATTGAGGAGTTTTCGCTATCGAGAGGTGCAGTTTTCTTCCAGTAATCAGCAAGCATGCTTGACAAGAATGTTGGCTCAACTCTGCTGGGCTGCGAGAGCATGAGGTAAGCCTTCAACAAATCATAATGACGGCCGAGAATATCATCCTGTGTTGGTGCTTGCGGTTGATCGCTCGTCGAGCTGGTTGGCGTTACGACGGCTGAGGGTCGATCTGCCACGAAGTTTCGCAAGTCGTTTTCCAAATAACCGATTGTCGGTTTTCTAAAACGCTGTTCCACAGCCTCGTTAAATATGTTGGTTAAGTTCGGCTTGAGATCGTTGCCGCCGTAAAGCCCAAATCGCATATACCAAGGAGGACCGGCCTCAATCACGGCAAGTTGCTGTCGTAGGGCTTCCATTTTCTCGATCTCCACCTTGGCCGCAGTGGGATCCTTCTGCAAAACGTCTTTGCCATGGTCCGCTTGATTGCTGGCGTACATATCCTCCCCGGCCTTTGTTGCGTCAGCAATGAACTTTCTGTTCGCGACAAATGACACTGCAGCGCAGGCCAACAAAATCAAGACAATGATTGTGGCTAGCGTTAGCAGTATTCCTTTTGTGGGCACCGGCTTCTGCTGGCTTTCCTGAAATGACGCCGCGAGATTTTTGTCATGGAGAACAACTTCTTTGAAGAAACGATCGATAAAAAAACTTCTACCGACCGCTTCGGGGCCTCTTTCTTCTCCATCTGGTTGAGCAGATTTGTCACGTGGTTTGCCGGGAACCGTTGCCGTAAAGTAGAACCCACGCAACAACGGACTTTCACTGAACGGGTTCGGGCGAAATAGAGCAGACGTAAACAGACCTAGCTTGTCGCGAGTTGCTGAGAAACGGTGTGGGAAATCAAAGATTTTGAGCTGTGTTCCGGGCTTAGCAGACACTGAAAGGCGGAGGAGTCGGCGTCTGACCAGCGATTCATAGAGTTGGTCAAACTCGAGATCAAATAGTGCATGTGCGTTTGCTGACTTCTCCAACGGAATCGTCGCACCCCAAACCTCGCCCGCACTCTTCCCGTCATTAAAGAACTCTGCAAAACCTGAAAGCTCATCGACGTGTGTAAAGACCAGATAAGCTGGAAAACGTGCGCGAACTATTTGAATGGTTTCGTCGAGACGTGCTCGTAATGTTTTTGCTAGTTGCTCGATCTCAGTCTCACCTAATTGAATTATTTGTGGAGCATCGATCACGATCAGAAAGCCATCCAGAGCCCGACCCTGACGATATTTTTTTAAGGTCTCATTTAGCGCCAGCCACTCTTCGCGGGCGGGACCATCGCCCTGATATCGTCCTGCGGAGTCAAGCAGCACCGCCGCTTCGGTGATCCTCCAGTCGCAATGGCGAGTTGGTCTCACAATGCGCATTTCAGCACGACGTTGGCTGGGTAAGGTTTGGAAATCCAGACCACAGGATAGTGCTAGTGAAGTCTTTCCACTTGCGAGTGGTCCACTTACGACGAACCACGGTAAAGCGTATACGGCATTGCCAGACTTAGAATCACTCAGCCTTGAGCTTCGTAACCACTGCACGGCTTCTTCCGCGGCGCGCGACAACTCTTCGTGAATGCGCTTTGGTGCGCCGCTCGCTTTTACAGGGGTTTGTGGCGAACTCTCAGCTGCAGCGGATTGGGCCAACTCACGTTTGCGCGCTCTACGCTTTCGAGAGTAAATAATCAGAACTGCAAAAGGCCACGTAAGAAGCAAGAGCGCAATAATGATGATTTCCCACAGGTAAGGTATACCGACGGACGGACCAAGAAAGATTACGAGGAGGCTGGCAATACCATAGAAACTGACTAGTGCTGAGATGCCGAGGATAGATTTTAGTTGGTACCCGACGGACATTTTGATCTAATCCTTAGTGTTATCAAAACGCGTTAACGCTTATGTCAAAAGTCTCTCGATGGCAGCTTGAATGTCGAAGAAATTCACCAGGAAGAGTACCAAATAGATCATCGCACAGATGAAGATAACAACCGCCGTGCCGATTTTGAACCAGAGCGGCAACCCTGGATCAACCCGCGGCGGTGGTTGGTCGTTGACCTGCCAGTGTGGCGACAGGTCAGCCTGTTGCAATCGACCGACTTGTCTTAAATGCGCGGCCGTATTTTTAATAAGGTCCTGAAGTTCGTCCTCCATGTACACCTTGTATTTGCCTTTGAACCCAAGGAGCAAACACAGATAGTAGATCTCGACCACGTCGACTTCAGCCTTGATGTCTCTTATCAGGCCATTCAGCTTTTCAAAGAAATTAACTCCGGCCAGGTGTTCACCAAAGTACTCCAGTTGCAGTGGGAATTTTTCCCACTCTTCAAGAAGAGGTGAATTGACGTTCAAGACTGTTTCATCAACAAATGCAGCTAGCGCAAACTTCACATCTTTAATTTGTTTATCAGGATAGCGAAGCTTGGCTGCTCTCTGCTCCATCTCCTGCAATAACGTATGTACGGTAGGTCGCAGTTCAGGGGTTGGAACAAGAGTCTCAGCACGGAGTTTTAGGACCAGTTTAAGAACAGGGGCGGCAAGGCTGGTGAAGTCGCTACCAGAGCGCGAGCGACGCCGGCTGCCCACTGTTGGTTCAACTACTGCACTCATTGGAGGTAAACCCTAAGGCAACATCGGAAAGCTCTGAAACAACGATCTAAATCATGGCTTGACGGCATACATTTCAACAACTTCGTCTTTAAACTCTTCCGGCACATAAACAGCCAACCCCTTGGAGCCTGCTATTCTCTCCCAGAACATTCCGGTTGAATCCAAGTGGAAGTAGTGAAACTTGGGTCGTGTAGGGATCGGGGCAGGCGGAGGCGAAGCGTGACTTAAAGTAACGCCCGGCAGTGCGGAGCCAATGACGACATCAATAGTGTCGCGCGAAGCGACCTTGATAACGCGCGGCACTCGTTGAATGAGTTGAACCTCGGGTATGTCGGCGCGCACGCCTAGATAGAAACCAGCGTCCTTAAGCAGCCGCTCATCCACGACCCTACCCGCGTACAACGATTCGCGAACCTTTTCGAGTGGTATCGCCACGCAACGTGTGGGGATAACCGTTTCCAGCATGTTCCTAATGTCCAGGATCAACTGACTAAATGTGCCGAAGAGGTCTTCATGTTCGTAGCGAACGATGTCCTTTGGATGCAGGTCTGGCGTGAATGTCATTAACTTTCCCGCGAGTTCTGCCATCTCGAAATATAGACGTTCAGGATGAACAACGGGAGTGCGGAATAGATGCGCTAGTTTCGGGATTGTAGAGTTAACTGTGTGGAGCAACCAGAATACTGCGACTTCAGCGCCAGTGAAATCCGCCAACGACGTTGTTCTTTGTCGTCGCTGTTCGCCGAGGGAGCTGCTTTTAGTGATCAAGATCTCGACGAGTTGACGCAACATATCTTCCAACCAGGTAGAGGCTCGTATGTTCAAAACCGGCGGAATGTAATGTTCGCTGATCTTTAGTTGACCTGTGGTTGTACGTTCAAGCTCCGCAATTTTCAAAGAGCTGTATCCTTCAGTTAATTCGTCTTGAAACAGAATCCGTAGGTTGCTGCTCGCAAACGCCAACTGTTGCTCATTCTCGCCGGTAGTTTCGTCAATAATTGCACCAGCAGTCTGCAAGTAGCGAACATTCTGATCGGTCTTAGTTCCGTTACCTTGAAAATTGGCGGCTCCAGTGCGCTTGGCAGGAACAGCTACATAAACACCCAGCCGGTGAGCTTCAGGATCAAAATGTTCTTCGACTTTACGTGCTTCGGGCGAAGGATCAGTCTCAGGGATGCTAATCAGAAGTCCATCAGGTAACACGGCGCGACAACGTAATAATTCAAAACTGCCGTTTGCTATCGCTTCTCCATTAGACTGAAAATCCAGAACGCCGTACTCATACGGAATGAGAGATGCAATACGGGAATTGAGTAACTCATCATAATAGTTGTCCCATTGTTGAAAATGGTGGGGGCTTAGCAGCATCCCCTCGTTCCAAACTACTTTGCGATAACGAGTCATATTTGATCAGCTTTTCCCGAAGGCTCCGCTATGAACGTCTGCGCCGAGGCCATGTCCCTTAATAGTTTTGTTAGATGGGAATGCGCGCTTGAACGCCTTGCTCGCGTATTTGAACAGCTGCCCTCTGCCATATGGAGCAGACTACCGAGAGACGTTCCACCGCCCCTGGTGGCGAATACACAAAAGCTTACTCCGAAATATCACCTAACAAGAGTAACGTCGCGAGCTGATGAGATCGGAATCTGGTGGCAGTAGATTTCATACCTCGGGTCTAAGCGATTTTGTTCTCTAACGTGAGTTTTGTCAACGAGTTGTCTTTTCTAAGTTAAAGTGAATAGTCGATCAGAAAACAAGCGGCTCTGCAGAAATGCCGAACTTCTGCGGATCTTGCGAGATGACGCCGATCGCCATAAACCGGAGGATGAAGTCATAAGTTCGGTCACTGATAATATTGTGTTCATGAAGGTACCAGATTGATCGAATTGTAGTAACACTTTCGGGGCCTCGCGCTTGTTTCGTGACCCGCACCTGCAGGTCAGCTCCTTCCTCCATCGCCGCGAGCGAGAGCAATGTATCGGCCGCCAGCTCCTCACCGAAAAGTACATTCATCCTGGACAACACGGGACAGAGGCCGCCAGCAACCGAAACAGGATCCCCGCGCCCGCCGTCCCTGTCAATGCGCGCAAGTGTTGCGTACACCACCGTTGGAACCCTTAATCCATTTGCCTTCGCTGCTGCCGACAACTGCGGTAGCACTCGTTTTATCGACCGAAGCTGTTCTGCTAATGAAGAAGAATTACTTTGATAGCGTTCAACCTGCGCGTTAATCGCTGCAAGAAATTTCTCAGTCAAGTAGGGTGCTCGATCACTGCTGATACTCTTGAGAACATTGGAGGTGTAAGTTTCAATGTCGCTTCCGGAGAAAGAGTCTTGATTAGCATTTGGACTACTGTCCGGATTTGAGGTGTTTGTGTTGAGGTTAAGGCTGGGCGTCGGCGTTGTGTAAGTAATTTCTTCCTTATTAGGCGATGGTTTTGGCCCTTTAGATCCGATGGGTGTTTTGGTATTTGCGTTCTGCGCGTGATAGATGAGTATCGCCAAACCACTGATCACTACTATCAGGACAGCCCCAGCTACAGCGATCAGTGGATGAGTCAATGTGAAACGATTAGTCCCTGAAGACAGCGCTGCAGGAGGTGGATGGTTGCTTTGGCGAGCAAAGATGTTTGAGGAACTGTCGCCGTGTTTCTCCGCCTGCGAGAAATCTCCTTCAATTCTAACCAGGATGTCGCCGACTCCTCCGAAAGTGAGTACGTCCCAATCGTTGAGCTCTGTCGAGACCGTAACCGGGAGACCGTTGACGAATGTACCGTTTGATGAGCCGCAGTCAGTAAGATTGAAATGTCCACCGAACTCTTCAATCATCGCATGCCGTCGCGAAAGACTTCCGTCGTTGATCATCAAATCATTCTCGGGCGTACGTCCAATCGAGAATCGTTTTTGATCAACTTCGACCGTTTCGTCATTGAATTCCGGCGGAAGAGTTAACGTCAGACGCGTCGGCATAAACAGATTACTGGCCTGCGGAAATGCCTCTCTGTGGTTGGGCATAGCTAGAGATTGGCGACAGGTCAACTCCGAAAACGCGTGGATTCTCACCCACAATTGCGGCACCAAAGAACTTTGGCACGTAATTAATATTTTCCTTTTGAAATTGAGGGCTAAGAATTTTCGTGTGTTCAACCATAGTCCAGAAACTACGCTCTGGATTATCGGACTTGTCCGCGGCTTGGAGAGACTTCTTAAGATTTTCGTCTAGTCCATATTCTCCTTCATTGTAGCTGGCAACAGCGAGCGGCACACTCATAGGTCCAGTTCCAAACCTGGCGATCAAGTCTTTCATATACTGAGCTGCAATAGGCGCCATTATATCGATTTTGCATCGATCATCTTCGCGCCTGTCCTGCCATGATGAAACATCCTTGACTCCGTATCTTCGTGCCGTAGAAGAAGCAAACTGGAAATACCCTTTTGGTCCAGTACCGCTGAATAGACAGGGACAAAACTCGGCTTCAATCATTGCCAGGTAAATACCGACCTGAGGCGCCAGACCTTTTTCATTAAAAGACCTGATAACTACCGGTGCATAAGAACCCGCTCGATTCAGTAGTGTTGTCAAATCGTGTTTCATATTGCATCCGCCGCTCGGTTTGGGCGAGTGCAACCGCGCAGCATACGCATCTACAAAGTACTTGATCTTGGCAACAACGACTGGACTAAGGGAATACCCTTTACGGTTGCCGATCATCGTAGCGACGTTTTGGGCTTGATTCTGGATGAACTCACGCCGCTCATCAGTAGTCATCGCGAGATACTGTTTTGAAGACGTAACCCTCGAATTTTGATTTGACAAATCGTTTTGGTCCATCGACGGCTCAGGCGTAGCAACATCCGGAAGTGAAGGACTCGGGCTTGACTCAGGAGTCCTTACTGACGAGTCGTTGTTCAATGGCCCGGGTTTTTTCATACTGATTGTTTCGGTAGTGTTTCTATAAGCGAGGCCGATAAGAAGTGCCGTCAAGACAATGATAACGATGCCGGCCCCCGCTGCGATTAGGGGAATTGGTAGACCGTTGGAACTTATGGATTCAGGTTCAGTTTGTGCCGAGAGATTACTTTCATTTCGTAGATTCACTACGATAGTTGTGTTTCCAAGACCGATCTCGTCAGCATCAACTAGAGCGGTACCTTCTGGCGGAACTTCCCTTCCATTGACAAAACTCCCGTTCCTCGATCCTTCATCAGTGATCCACACTCGTTCACCATCGCGATTTAGACTTGCGTGTACGCGCGATAGACTGTCGTCATCGATAACGATGTCCGCTTCGTTGCTTCGTCCGATTGTTAGACTTCCTTCGTCAAGCAAAAGCTCCTTGATTCCCTCAACCGAATGGATCGTGAGCGTAACGTTCATGAATCAGTTGGCGTTATTTAAGGTAGAGATTTGAAAGCGAGGAATCGGCCAAACCAAAGCGACCAGGATTCTCGGTGACAATTCCGGCGGCAAAAAACCTTACGATGCGCTCGCGTTGTTCGTTGCCTTTAATAACATTCCAAAGACTACTCCGGTCGGTGGGAAGGTTGTCTCGCCATTTGGCCGCGTCATTGGGAGGCATTCCGAAACACGCCACGGCAAGGAATGGATCGCCCCCAAACAATCCTACTTCAAGCGCCTTAAAGTAGGCAGCCGCAACCCTGGCGGCGCACCTTTGATCTGGATCGGAAAGCGTTGCTGATGTTCCACATGGTCCCATGTAACCAGCATTCTGAGCCAGAGATAAAGGTATTCTCCAAAGACCATCTCCGTCTGCGTTCGATGATTTACGTGACAGATCAAAATTGCTACGACTCATTGCAAGAATATACCCAACAGGTTTCTCGAGTCCTTGTTGATTAACGAACGAGTCGTTGATTACGTCTTTAAAAGTCCGGGCCCGGATATAGAAACCGGGGCTGACGTACTCCTTAGTTCTTACTTTTACTTGATTGAGCATTTCGAGATCCAAACTATATTCATGAGTGCTCGCAATCTCTTTTGCGAGGCGTTCGCACAACTGTTTGATATCTGGTAGAGCCAAGTCTTGAGACTTAACATTGTTGTCGCGACTGTTGTCATCAGAACTCGCACCGGAGTTGCTATTTTCGGAGGCTATGGTGGGCGAAGGTTTGGCTGGGGCATTGAATCCAAGCGTGATTGAATCTCGCGTTGATTTATTACCCTTCACATCTTCAACAACTACAGACAAAATGTGATTGCCTGGTGTCAGGCCGGAAATGTCATCGGGGTTTAGCGTCGCCTGGTAAGGTGGTACCTCGGAACTGGCTACCTTAACTGAATCGAGCTCGTAAATAAGTCGATCGATGCACTTATTGTCGTCAACCTCAACTTGAATTGAAATTGGGCCCGTTACGGCTGTGCCATCCTGTGGGCTGGCAATCCGAACATTAGGTTTGCACCCACCCGACAAAGCAAAGTACAGAATGACACCAACAATTGCCGTTACTATCAGACCAGCTACTATGGCGCCAATAATGTATGGAAGTGACGTTCCGGTAGCTGGCGTTGGAATGGGCGCGGCCGCGGCTTGAGGGACGTTGACAACATTTGCCGAAACACTGTGGGCTGTATTGGAGACGTCTGATATAGGTGGCTGCCTTATCTGGGGAGTTTGCGGTTGCGGCAGTTCATCAACCTCTTCGGGTTTTTCAAACGGAACATCACTGAGCTGAACATCGATCGTGGTTGTTCCGCCCAGGCAGATCAGATCCCCATCGGCTAATCTCCGCTCGACAGTGACCGGTTCATCGTTAACAGTTGAACCGTTGCTGCTTCCTAAATCTATTAACCAAAAACTATCGCCTCGCAACTCAATCTCTGCGTGATATCTCGAGATGTTGGAATCATCCTCAAGAGAGATCTCATTGTCGAGAGCACGACCGATTGAGATGAGCTCATTCTCTACGATGAGCTCCTGAGAGGCATGACCGGGTTGAATGACAACCAGTTTGGCGAAGGACATGTCGGTTGAAAAACACAGTACCGTAGCGCTGCAGCATTTTAGCCTCAAAAAGGGAGACAGCAATGCTGTAGGTGAGGTGAGCTGTTCGCTACGCAGCACCATCGGCAAAATTACCCGCCATCGGTACTGATGGTCTATGAGCCCTTATTGAGCGGCACCCTGACAATAAGCTCTTCGTTATCGGCCCGATTCGTATTCGTTACCCAAACCGCATATCTGCTGGCTGGGCTCGTCGCCTTTGCCGGCCGGCTGTAGATCTTGTAATCCT